>NZ_VWWK01000151.1:0-17006 GCF_011753035.1 Burkholderia sp. Ax-1720
CTGGAGCCGCTCCGAGGCGCCCGGCGCGGCCTCGGGCTGCGCCTCGGCGGTGCGGCCAGGGCCGGCGGCCGGCACGCTCGTGTCGTCGCTGCCTTCGCTGCCGTCGAGCTGGCGACGCAGCAGCGCGCGCTCGATCAGGGTGTCGCCGAGTTCGCGCAGCGCGTCGAGCAGCGCGGCATTGTCGGCATAGGGGGCTTCGTCAACGGCAGGCATCGGCATCGCTCGCGGCGGATTTGAGGAAGTCGGCCAGCAGCACGATGCGCGGCGCGTCGCTGCGGTTCCAGGCCGCGTGCTCGGCGGTGTCGTCGAACACGAAGCACTCGCCGGGCACCCAGCGGCGCGTCTCGCCGCCCACGCGCAGCGCGCAGTCGCCCTGCGCGCGCAAGGCGAGGTGCAGCCGCAGCACGGCGCCGCTGTAGCCGACGTGCGGCGCGATCTCGGTGCCGGGCGCGAGCCGCGAGAAGCCGGCGTGCTGCAGGCCTGGCACCGTTTCGAGCAGGCGCGCCGTGGACGGGCAGAACACGCAGTTCTCGAGCAGCGGCCGACCCGCCAGATAAAGGCCGTAGACGTCCCAGCCGCGGTTGTAGAGCTCGCGCTCGGGCCACGCGTCGAATTCGCCAGGCAGCAGGGCATCGCACTCGTCGCGAACGATCTGCCAGCCGCGCTCGAGCGTCGCGAGGAACGGGAATGCCGAGGACGGATGGAACATGCTGCCTCCGTTCAGAGGGGGAAGGGGCTCACCAGAACAGCCGCCAGGCGCCGCCGAGCCACACGCCGTGGCCCTGCAGCGTGATGCGGTACTGGCCCGGCACGACCGGAAAGCCGCGCGCCTGGTGGTAGCGCGTGCCCGAATGCACGAACAGCGCGCCGCTGCGATAGGCATGCTCGCGCGTCGGCGCATGGCGCAGCCGCGCCTGCTGGTGCGCGCCGTCGCCGGTTGGCGCGGCCTCGTGCCCGAAGCCCCAGAGCCGCATGCCGGCCCCGGCCTCGGGCAGCGCGAGCGGCAGCGTGAAGGACAGCGTGGCGAGCGGCGTGGCCTCGCCGGCGAGCCGCGCTCGCGCATCGAGACCGAGCGCGAGATGCGCGGTATCGACATGGATCGGATTGCCGGGAAACGCATCGCCGTCGCGCTGTCGGAACCAGTCGCCATGCAGCACGTCGTGCTCGGCGCGTGCGGCGAATTCGGCATGGGCGCCGAAGATGTGGAAGCCGGGCAGCGCCGTGTCGGGCTCGGTCTCGGCCAGGTAGGCCACGGCGGCGTCGAGCCGCGCGGCAAGTGTCGCGGCGACGCTGGCGTAGAGCGCGCCGAACTGCGCGAGCAGCAGCGGGTTGTAGCGCGCGGCGAGCCGCGCGTAGGGGCGCGCCGGGTTCGCGGTGAGATCGTAGTAGTTGGTGGCGCCGAGCGTGTGGAACGGCAGGCGCGCATGACGCGCGATCCAGAACGCGTCGAGGTCGTGCAGCCGCTCGACGAGCGCGGCGGCGCCGGCCGCGTCGAGCAGCGCATGCTCGAATTCGAGGGGGTCCGGGGTCTCGCCATTCATCGTCGCCTCGCCATCGGGCTCACCAGTAGAGAATGAAATGGCCGTCGTCGCGCCGCAGGCCATGCCCTTGCAGCGTGATGCGCTCGACGCTGCCGTCGCAGGCGAGCACCGCCTGGTGCGTGACCAGCCCGTCGTGGACGATCAGCATGCCGTCGCGGTACGGGAAGAATTCGGGCGCGCCCAGTTGCGCCGCTTCGCCCGCCTCGCCGCTCCATTGGTTGAGGCCGCTGCCGGGTGGCGTGGACAGCGACAGCGTGAAGCTGACGAGGTCGCCCGGCCCGGGCCGCCGGCCCGGATAGACGTCCTGGAACTGCAGGTCGCGGTGCACCTTGGCGACCGGGCCGCCGAACACGGGGTTCGGCAGGTAGATGTGGAAACCGGGCAGCGCCGCGTCGTCGGCGAGTGCCGCCGGCGCGCCGAGGCAATCGGCGAGCGCGGCGGCAACCCGGTCGAGCAGCGGCTGGAACATGCCGGCCAGCAGCGCGTTGCTGGCGCGGCGCGCGGCGCCGTCGTGATAGAGGCCGGTGCCGCCGCCGGCACAGTCGAGATAGGCGGCCAGGCCGAGCGTGTAGAACGGCACGAGCGGATGACGCTGGCGCCAGTGGGCGCGCGCCAGCATCACTCGCATCACCCACGCCTCGCGTGCGTCGTCGTCGAGCAGGTCCAGGTGGACCGGCTCCTGCCATTGCCTAGCCGGCGCGGGGGCGAAGCTGCCGTTCATGCGTGCGATTCCCTTCGGTTCAGGCCGGCGCCGTCACGCCTGGCCCTGCGTGCCGTCGCCGACGATGCGCGTCAGGGCCCGCGTCAGCAGGCGCCGCTCGTGGTTGGATAGCGGCTGGCCGACCACCTCCTGGAGGCTGTCGAGGAACAGGTCGATATTGCGCTTGATCAGCACCAGATCATGACGGTTCGCGTCGTTGTCGTTGATCTGCACGAGCGCGCGCACGCCGTCGGCGAACAGCGCGCGGTGCTCCGTCGAGATGCTGCGCCCGCTCAGTTCGACGAAGGCGGCGATCACGGACTGCAGATCGGCGTCGGCGACGCGATTATCGGCCGCCTCGCCCGGCGGCGTGGCCGAACACACGATCCGGCGTAGCGCGGATGCGAACTGACGGCGTTCGATTTCGCCGCTGGCGGGCTTGATGGTGTCGCCGAGCACCTGGATCAGGTCGTCGACGCGGCCGTCGATCACGCGCTGCGTGGAGGCGAGCATCGAGGCGCGCAGCGCGCCCGACTGGATCTCGCCGCGCAGTTGCGAGAACGCGTCGGCCATCGCGCTGACCACGCCGCCGCCCGCGCTGGCCGTGCCGCCCAGGCCGCCGTGATCGACCGGAATCCAGTAGAACTCGACCTTCGGCGCCGGAACGAAGTCGGGCACCGCGGTCAGCCGCACCGTCCAGACTTCGCCGCGGCGCACCGGCAGCGTGAACGAGCCGGGCACCGGCACATAGACGTTCTGCGGTCCCTTCTTCGACGGCTGGCTCGGCAAGTGGTAGGCCACGCCGGTGGCGTAGACGAAGCTGGTGAGCGCGCCGCCGGCACCCGCCGTGGAGCCTTCGAAGGTGCCGAAATAATTGAGCGACTGGCCGCTGGCCGGCTGGCCGATGGTGGCCATCACGAAGCCGTCGGTGGCGGCGGTCTGGCTGAATTCGCCCTGGGCATTGAGGTTGCCCTGATTGTAGGCGGTGCGTGCTCCGAACGTCATGGCTGCTGGGGTCGACATCGTAATCTCCCGGGTTGACACGGTTGGATGGTTCGCGATGGGTCGGAAAGCGCGCGGCGGCTCGCGGCCGCCGCGCGGGGTCACTCACGGTCGGCGCCCGACCCGTCGCCGACCAGGCGCACCAGCGCCCGGGTCAGCATGCGCCGCTGTCCTGTGTCGAACTGCGTGTTGACGACTTTCTGCACGTTGTCGAGGAACAGCTCGATGTTCTGCCGGATCAGGTTCAGATCGTGGCGGTTCTCGGCCGTGTCGTTGATGCGCACCAGCGCGGCGATGCCGTCGGCCATCAGCGAGCGTTCGCCGCCGTCGAGGCTGCGGCCGATGGCTTGCGCGAACGCGTCGACCAGCGTCGCCACGCTGGCCTGGAAGCCCTCGGACGTGGTGTGGACCGGCGCCGTGCCGGGTGCGCAGACGATCTTCGCGAGCTCGTCGGTAAAGCGCTGGCGGGCCGCGTCGTCGGGGTTCATGTGCACGGCGTCGCCGAGCACGCGCGTGAGATCGCCCATGCGCTGGTCGATCGCCTCTTGCGAGGCGCCGATCATGCCGCCGAGCTGGCCGGCGTGCAGCGCCTCGCGCAATGTCGCGATCTGCGCGGCCAGGCCGCCGCCGGGAAACGCGCTGACGCCGGCGGCTGGGCCCCGCGCTTCGTCGTCGGTCGAGCCGGACTGCGGGTCGGCCGGTACGTCGGCCGCGTCGGCTGTCGCTGCCCCGGCATCGGCCGCATCGGGCGGCGCGGCGCGTGCGGGGGCGGGGGCGGCATATGCCGCCGCGCCGCCGCCGGGCTGCGGCCGGCTCATCAGCATCGAGGACGCGGTGTTGCTGCCGAACGGCACCCAGTAGAACTCCACCGACGGGTTGTTGCCCGAGTCGTTGGGCGAGGATTCCAAATCGATCTTCCAGGTTTCTCCCTTCCTGACGAACAGCGTGAAGGTGCCGGGCACGGGAATGCGCGTCTTGCCCTTCTTGCCGCTGTCGACGGTCTGGGCGATGCCCAGTGCGTACGTGAAGGTGGTCGGGGAATTTTCGTCGACGAACGTGGTGCCGGTGAGCAGGCCATAGTAATCGCCGCCGCCGAGGCTCGGATTGCCGACCGTCGCGGTCACGCAGCCGTCGGTCAAGGCCACCTGCTTGAAGGTACGCGAGGAGGAGTTGCCGCTCATGTCCTTCCACGAATACGCCTGGCGCACGCCGAGCATCGCCACCGTGCCGTTCACGCTGAGCGCATTGCCCACGGTCAACTGCTGGGCCGTCGCGCTGGTGGCGGTGAGCGAGGTGGCCGTGAGGCCCGATTTGTCGACCGTCAGCGCGGGCGGGTTCTGGCCTTTCTCGCCCACGCTGAGCAGCGTCTTGCCGCTGTCGTCGCCTTGCACCGCCACGCTGACGGTAGCCGTCAGCGTCTTGACCTCCAGATCGTCCACGTCGAGGCTGCCGGTGGTGAAGTTGACGTCGCCGTCCACCTGCAGCACGTAGCGGCTCTGCACGCTGCCGAGCGGCACGTTGATCGCCACCGTGTTGCGCAGCGGGCTGTCGGGCGCGTCGCTGATCTTGTTGGCCACCACCAGCATGGCCGGCGGCTCGTCGTCGGCGTCGGGGTCGGGGTTCACGCCGAAGTAGCCGAGCACGGACGGCGTGATCAGGAACGCCGAGGTGGCCGCGAACAGCTGCTCGTCGGGCGGCGAACCGCCGTCGGGCAGCACCAGCGTGAGCGAGGTGTCCGAGTCGACCGTCTTCACGCGCATCCATTCGGGCAGCGCGACGCTCCTGGCGACGGTCAGCGTGGTGCCGGGCACCAGCGGCGCGGCGCTGCCGCCCGCGATCGTCACCTGGGTGCCGGTGCTGCTGATCGTGCCGTCGCCCTGCTTGTCGGTGCCGTCGGGCGGGCAGTACTGGTAGTCGCTTCCCGCCAGGTCGACGGCGAATGCCGCGTCGATCGTGACCGTCGTGTCGTTGACGATCGCCTTCACCGCGCGCGTCTGCTTGGCGGAGGTGGCGGCGGTGAAGCTCGCGATCACGAGCTTGCCGCCCACCTCGCACTTGGACTTGAATTTCGTGCCGATGCCGGTGATGGTGCTGCCGTCGGAGCTGATCGTGCCGTCCCCCGGCTTCGGCGCGCTGCCGTCGGTCGCGGCGTACTGATAGGCCGATTGCGTGACGATCACCGGCAACTGCTGCTGCACCACCAGTTCGGTGTCGCTGTGGATCTCGCTGATCACGCCGGTGAGTTGCATGACCGAGCCGATCGAGATCAGGTCGCCCACCGATACCTGCTGCGTGAACACGGTCTGGTAGCCCTGCAGCACGCTGTTGCTCAGCGAGGTCACATAACCGCTGCCGACCACCGAGTGCCCGCCGCCGACCGACAGCGAGCCGATCGGGTTGATGTTGCGGATCCCGACGTTGCCGTCGTTGTAATAGAGGTTGCTGGTGGGCGAGCCGACCGTCTCGAGGGTCCAGTAGCTGAGCATGGGCAGGTTCTTCAGCTTCGAGCCGTTGCCCTCGAAGCTCTGCGCGCGCACCGCGCCGTTGGCGAGGATCGAGGCGGCCGTGATCTCGCCGCCCACGTCGAGCGCCGATTGCGGATCGCGATCGATCAGGCCGATGCCGACATAGCGGTTCGGCGCGATGCTCAGCGCGTGGCGGCCCGGGGTGCCGTCGCCGGCATTGACCGCGGCCTGCGTGCCGAGGCCGACCGAGCCGTCGAGCCCGACCTCGACGAGGCTGCTGTTCGCGTCGAGGCCGAAGCGCGCCAGCAGCGCGCGCTGGTAGGTGTAGCTGATGCGATCGAGCGCGGGGTCGAAGGCACGGTCGACCTTGACCAGCTGCTTGTCGGCATCGACCGAGACGATGGTGCGCAACTGGGCGAGGCCGAAGACGGTCTTGCCGTCCCGCTGCAGGGTCACGGGCGGATCGGACCTGAGCTGGTCGCCGATCTGGAAGAACGGCGAGATGGGCACGGTGAAGGTGACGTCGATGCCGTTCGAGCTGATCGCGCCGGGCCCGTCGAAGGTGAGCGGCTGGATCTCAAGGTTCGCGTAGGGCTGGCTGGTGCCGATGCCGAGGTTGTCGAGCGTGTTGACGACGCCGTCGAACTGCGTGCGCGAGGCATCCACTTCGAGCATGACCTGCTTGGCGCTATCGTCGAGCCGGGCCACCAGGCGCGGATAGACGCCCGCGTCGTTCGGATCGACGGCATTGCTCAGCGGCGCGGCAACCGGGTTGCCCGACAGCCCGGCGCCCTCGGCGATCAGCGTCAGCGCGCCGAGCGTGGAGCTCACGTAACGGCGCGCCACCGTGCCGGCACGGTAGTTGATCGCGTTGATGGCGCTCTGGTTCGTGAAGCTGACCACCGCCAGCACGATGTTGAGCCCCGCCTCCTTCAGGTTCAGCATCGGCTGGATCAGCGGCTGTTCGACGATGCGCTTGTAGCCCGACACGCCCGAGGGCTGCTCGGTGTAGTCGGCGTAGAGCTCGGCATAGCTGATGGTCAGGTAGTAGCTCGCGCCCGGCGTGATGTCGGTGAAGCTCACCACCTGGCGCTCGGTCAGGATGATCTGCCGCCCGAGGCTGTCGATCGCCATGCCGGGCAGCACGTCGACCTGGTCCTTCACCTGCGCGGAATCCCACAGCACCTCCAGCCCCGAGGCGATGCCGTAGGTATAGAGGCTGCGGTTGTTCAGGCTCTGCACCGTCATGTGGTACTGCTGCTCGCTGACGAAATCGTCGGTCAGGAGTGCTTCGCCGGCGAAATAGTTCGGGCGCTCGATCGAGAGCTTGCTCATCGCGTCGCTCCGTCAGGCGCCGGCTGCCGGCGAGGCCGGCAGGGCGAGCCAGTTCACCTGCGTGGCCGGCGTGGTGTCGGTGCGCGTGAGCACGGCGGTCACCAGCATCTCGAACGACGAGGTGCCGATCGCCGTGACATTGATCGCGTAGGGGGTGCTGCCGACCACGTTGGTGTGGACCGCGACCGGCGGTTGGCTGAATGCCTGGCTGCCGTCGGCCAGGTAGTCGACCGTCACGGCAAGGCTCTTGCCGGGCTGGGACAACTCGCTGACGTCCACGGTGGCGGTGCCGTAACGCACGCCGCTCATGTCGGGCGCGGTCATTCCGGCGCTCGCGAGGTTCGGGTCCGGCTTCAACACCACCGGCAGCCTGCTCGTCACGCCCACGCGCACGTCCTCGACGGTCTTGATCTTGGTGGTGTTGTCCTCGAGCGTGACCTTCGCGAGCAGGATCATGCTGGTGCTCTTGTCGTCGAGTTTGGCGTTCTTCAGGACGGCGGCCTCGTCGTAGGTGACGCTGTTCTTGTCGGGGGCCGCGTCGGGGTAGCTGAGGAACACGCCGTAGGGGTTGCCGAGGCCGCTGGCTGCCGGCAGCACGTTGTTGCTGTCGCCGGGGAAGACGAGGAAGTCGCCGTCGGCGTCGAAGCCGGTGCCTTCGGTGACCTGGACCGTATCGTCCTGCTTGCTGGGGACCAGCCCGTCGAGCACGCCCGGCGTATAGAGGTAGCGGTTCTGCAGCCGGATCCAGTTCGAGAAATAGTCCTGCTCGGTGCCCATGTTCTGAGCGGTCAGGAACATGCCGTCCTGGTAGTTCAGGCGTACGGCGATGGTGGACGGAATGGTCGGATAGCTCATCGGAAGCGTCTCTTGTCGTGGGCCGTGTGTGGTGTGCCGGATGTCGGTTGGGGTGCTCAGGGGTTGCCGCCGCCGATGCCCAGCAGCGTGTTCACCCCGAGCGTCGCGCTGCTGGCCGCCTGCTTCGGCCGCGGCGGCACGACCGGCAGCCGCATGGTCGGCACGATGCCGATCGTGTAGCGCGTCGCGGCAGGCCGGACCCGGTCGAGCAATTGCGTGATCTGCCTGATCAACTGCTGGATCTGCGTGACGTTGGTGGCGGTCAGCAGGAAATCGGGGTTGTCGTCATTCGGCAGCGTGATCAGCACGTCGAATACCCATGGCGCGTAGCCGGACACCACGGGCCCCGGGTTGGTGTCGCTGTCCTGCAGCACGAACGCGTCCGGCGACTTGCTGTCGTCCCGCACCGTGATGCCGGCGGGCGTCGGGTTGCCGACGGTGACCTTCACGTCGCCCGTTACCGGGTGGGTCTTGCTGCGGTCGCTGTCGTCGGTGTCGCTCTCGCCGAGCGCGACGCCCGTGAGCGTGAGCGGCAGGAACAGCAGGTCGATCAGCATGCCGATACCCTGCGGCGTGCCGCGCATGCGGTACAGCGCGAGACTCTGCGCGATCACGTTGCGTTTCTTGTCGATGTCCCAGCTGCCGTCGGGTACCAGGTCGACCCAGCCGGCCAGCCAGTTCAGGAAGCCGTCGAGCCAGGCCTGGATGGCCGCCTCGGGCGGCTGGGTGGCATGCTGGCCGCCGCTGAAGCGGGCCGCCGGATTGGGCGGCGAGGGCACGCCGATGTAGCGGTTCAGATCGTCGAGGATCTGCACTTCCTGGCTGTGTTCGGCGCCCGAGATCGGCGGAATGAAGCTGGTGTCCTTCGGCGGGAACAGGAACGACAGGCGCGGATAGAACAGGTTGCCGATCACGGCCGAGGCGAGCAGCTCCTGGATGCCGCGTCGGCCGTCGAGCGCCTGGTCGTCGATGCCGGTCAGCAGCTTCTCGAAGATCTTCAGGTAGTCGCCGACGAAGGGCGCGGCGACGTCGCGGTAGATCGCCGGCAGGTAGCGCAGGTATCCCGACGGATCGGTGCTCATCAGGACGCTCCGGTGGCGGTGATGTCGAGGCAGCGCAAGCGCGGCAGGCCGGTATAGCGTTGCGCCGCGCGGCCCGAAGGCAGCTCGGCCAGCAGCGTGTTGGCGCCGAGCTGGGCCATCACGCCGGGCACCAGGGTGGGCAGGTAGGTGTAATCGAAGGCCTCGATATCCTCCACGCCGGGCGTGCCGAGCACTAGATGGGCCAGGTCGTCGGCCGACGGCGCCTCGCCGTAGCGCCAGCCGCCCACGGGGCCGCCGGTGGGCAGCAGGTAGTCGTAGAGCAGCGAGACGAGCGCGCCGAGGATCGGCGCGAGATTCGAGCCGGGCAGGCAGCGCACGGTGATCGTCAGGTCGATCGGCGTGAGCTGGGCGGGCGCGACCAGCAGGGCGTTGCCGGCCACCACGCGCGGCGCCAGGTACTTGCGCACGGCGGTGAGCAGGGTGTTGGTCGCGCCGCTCGCGTCGACGGGCTGGAGCAGCAGCAGGCTGCGCGCGGTGGTGGTCGAGCCCAGGTACTCGCTCTTGTTCGGCCAGCTCGGATAGGTATAGGCGACCGGCGCGTCAGCGAGGATATGGACCACGATCGCCTCGCCGCGCGTGGTGGCGTCGGCGCGTGCCACCATCAGCGGGGTGGTCGCGCCCTTGGCCTGCTGCGCGATCTGCGCGGCGATCACGCGATTGGTCTCCAGCGCCAGTTGCTCGGCATTGGGCAGGGTCAGCGCCATGTACGGCTGCTGCTGGTAGAGCAGCACGTCGCGCTGCAGCGTCGCGCGCGAGACCGGCGGCCCCGATTCGATTTGCGCGAGCGTGGCCTGCAGCGCGAGGAAATCGGCATCGTGCTGCTTCTGCGCGGCGGTGCTGTATTCGGTGACATTGTTGCTGAATGCCAGCCCCAGCACCCAGCGCAGGAAGTTTTCGTCGGTGGTGGTCGGGATCCGGTCGGCCTGGTACAGCAGCGATTCGTCGATCCAGGCGAGCATCTGCAACAGCGTGATGCCGGGGTCGCTGTCGTTGTAGTCGGTCCACTGATCGGTGTACTGCGGGATCCGCCGCACCAGCTCGGTCAGCAGCTGCGCGTAGGTTTGCGTGTCGAGTTTCGGCAGCTCGAAGCTCATGACGCGGCCCCCGTAGCCCCGGTGGCCCCCGTGGCGGCCGCGGTGGCGGTGGCGAGCACCTGCATGGTGCCGGCCACGGGCAACTGGTCGGGCGCGAGCACGATATCGCCGCCCACGCGCCCGTTCAGGCTCAGCGACTGCACCGCGGCGACGCCCGGCAGCGTGCGCAGGAAGCGGTTGATGGTCAGCGCGCGCACCGGCGCGCCGAAGCGCCAGCCCTGCTGGGCCGGGCCGCCGAACACCGGCTGCAGGAACGCGGCGAGCTGCGAGGCAAGCGTCAGTTGCAGCGCGTTGCGCTGGTCGGGCGAACAGTTCGCGCTGATCTGCGCGATCACGTCGACGGCCACGAACGACGGCGCCACGAAGTCGATGCGCGGCGCGAGCGTGGCGAGCGTCTGCGCGCGCACGGTGGAGGCGACCGTGTCGATCATCTGCGGGGTGGTGTACGGCACCGGGTCGAGCGAGCAGGCGAGCAGCGGGATGCGGATCCGGTGGTCCGGCATCTCGATGGCGCGGGCCTGCGCGATCTGCTGGCTCGCCTCGGTCGCCAGCGCGCCGAGATCGTCGAGGTCCACCGCATAACCGTTGGCCTTGACGAGCGCGGGGCCGGTGGCGGCGATATCGTCCGGCGTGTCGCCGCCCACGCCGCCGCGCGCCGCGCTCGGGTTGGTCACGGCGTCGATGCCGCCGATGCCGGGGCGCAGCAGCGTCAGGGTGTTGGCGGCGACGTTGCCGCGCAGCCCCTGGGTGGTGTCGTAGAAGGCCGCCACGATGTTGTTGTAGCCGGCCGGCGGGATCATGCCGTTATAGCCGTCGCCGAAGGTGACCAGGCCGTTCTGGCAGTCGAGCGTGTAGACGCGATCGGCCGGCCCGCACAGCGCGAAGGTGTCGACGCAACGCCAGGTGCGCCCGACGGTGTCCGAGGCGGTGCTGCTGGCCGCCGCGGTGGTGCCGCCCCCGCGCGTGCCGCCGGCGCGTTCGCCATAGCCGCGCGCGCCGGCCGAACCCGAGGCGTCGCCGGAGGCGGTGCCGCTGCCGGCCAGGCTGTCCGACAGCGAGACCGGGCTCGGCGTGTCCTCGATGCCGCGTGGTTCGTCCACGCGCAGCACGAGATCGGGCAGCACGGGCGGATAGGAGACCTGGAAGGTCTGGCCCGGCTGCTGGTTGCTCGAGCCGAGTACCTCCTCGACGATGCTGGTCACGTTGGCGGCCATCACCGAGTTCGGATAGAGGCCGAACACGCGGATCGTGCGCTCGACATGGCCGTTCTCGACGCGCATCCAGTACGCGAGCTGCGAATAGAGCGCGGTGGCGGGCATGGCGGGCGGCACCTGGATGCCGACGATGCCCGAGCGCGACAGCCCGTAGGTGCCGTCGTCGACGGCCAGCGGCTGCCAGACGGCGCCATCGTAGTACTGCCAGGCGAGCGGCCGGGCCGGCTCGGCGCGCTCGCCGTCGATCGACACGTACATCTCGAGCCGGCGCCCGACGGTATCGGTGTCGAAGCCCTCGGTCGCGAATGCGAAGTAGAAGCCGCTCAGTTGCGCGTCGACGGCCACGTAGGGCGCGCTCAGGAAGCGGCTGGCGGTGAACGCGTTATAGGTCCAGAAGCGCGAGGGCGCGGCCGAATAGCGGTAGCCGATATGGAGCGTGCGGATGAACGGCGGCGCGAACTGCGCCTCGCTGAACTGGTAGGAGAAGTTCACGCCCTGCACGTTGTTGAGCCAGGCGATCACGGCGGCTTTCTGGGTGGGCGGCAGGATGCTGTCGGGCACCGTGTCGATGGTATTGGCCACGCTGGTGGTGGTGAAGCCGCCCGGCGCGCCGTAGCCGCCCGAGGCGATCATCGCGCGCAGCCACAGCCCCTCGGCGCCCGTCACGCTGACCGGCTTCATCGCCGGACACAGGAACGCGATGCCGGTGGGGCCGTTGGTGGCGTTGGCCTGCAGCTCGCTGGTGGTGTCGACCCACTGGTACTGGTTGCGCTGCGCGTCGGTCTGGTTGAGCGAATCCCAGGCGGTGCCGTTCCAGAACTGCCAATACAGCACCACCGGGTAGGCCTGGCTCACCGTGGCGAGGTCGAGGTCGAGCGTCACGCGCGCGCCGGTACGCGCGAACACCGCGTCGCTGCGGATGTAGAACGCGTCGTTGGTCTGCGGCGTCTCGCCGAACGGGTAGGCGCCGTTGGCGATATCGAGCGCGATCACGTTGCAGGCGGCCTGCTGCGGCTGGATCGCGTCGCCCTCGAAGGTGCAGAAGCAGCCGTCGATCATCGGCAACTGCTCCGACAGCGCCGAGAGGATCGGCAGGCCCGGCGCGGGGCAGGTCAGCAGCCAGTTGTCCGACGAGGGGTCGGCGAGCGCGGCGGACGGGTCGGAGAAACCCGCGCCCGGGTCCTCGCGCGCATAGAGCGTCTGCACCAGCGCGTCGATCGACATGGCCGGCGCGAGCGGCTGGTCGAGCAGGGTGATGTCGAGCCGGCGCGCGTCGTCCGTGCCGGCCAGCGTCACGGCCAGCGGGCGCAGGCTCGCGTCGAACCATTGCGCGAAATAGTCGGCATGCAGGCGCTCGCCGAGCAGGGTGATGGTGAGTCGCTGCAAGGCCGGATCGGGCTTGAACAGGGTTTCGTCGCCGATCATGAACCAGTGGCCGAGCGGCATCGCGCCGGCATCGGCATCGTTGGCGGCGACGAACACGGGCATGCCGTCGGGCACCGGCGTGCCGGCCAGCGCGGCCTGGACGGCCGGCATCGCGTCGAGGTAGCTGTCCTGCGACGGCATGATCGTCATCGCGGCCGTCAGGCGGGCCGGCACGACGGTGAAGGTCTTGCCGGTCTGGAAGCGGATGTCCTGCGCGTCGGGCGGGATCACGGCGGTTTGCGCCGCCACCTCGCGCGCCGGCTGGCCCGGCTTCAGCGTGAAGGTGATCGGCGCCTGCGCGGGCAGCGGCGGGCGCGGCGCGATGCCGAGGAACTGGAAGAACGACTGGCGGCGCTGATAGGGGATCCGGTTCTCGATCTGCGCCGTGTAGCCGGCCAGTTGCGAGAACAGGTTCAGCAGCACGAGGCCGGGATCCTGGTTGATGGCGGACGCGGTCGCGACCGGATCCGCCTGGGTCGCCGGATCCTGCAGCGGCGCCGGCCAGTTGGTGCTCCACTGCGGCGTGTAGACGGCGGCGAGCGCCAGCGCCTGCCGATAGAAATCGGCGGGCGTGCGGAAGTCGAGGATCGGGTCGTCCATGGCGGCGCTCGGCGCGGGGCGGCCTCAGGCCTGCGTGTCGTCGGGGGCCGCGGACTGGCGGATCTCCTCGCGCAGTTCCTTGAGCACCTGGATCGCGCCGGCGATGCGCAGCAGCGTCTGCTGCAATTCGCGTTGCCGCGCTTCGAGCTGGCGCAACTGCTGCTCGCCGGCGCGATGGTTGTCCTCGAGTTCCTGCAGGCGGGCGGTGATGGCGGCTTCGTTCATGATCGTGATTCGGCTTACTTGAGATAAAAGGGATAAACGAGGTTTTGCGGCTGGTTGCGCTCGCGGATCAGGTAGTCGACCTCGATGCGCAGGCATTGCGGCGTATCGGGGGCGATCGTCACCTGCACCGCGAGCGTCTGGATGCGCGGCTCCCAGCGGTTCAGGGCCTGCGTCACATAGAGCTGCGCGAGGCTCACGGCGGTGGCGTTGCCGGCCGCGAACACCAGTTCGTTGATGCGGCAGCCGAACTCGGGCAGCATTACGCGCTCGCCGGGCGCCGTCTGCAGGATGATCAGGATCGACTGGCGGATGTCGTCGGCGCCGGCGGCCAGCATCACCGTGCCGCCGCGCGTGGCGATGGGGAAGGCCCAGCCCTGGCCGAGGAAGTCGCTTGGCGTGGCCATCTCAGCCGATCAGCACGTTCGACATGCCGGCCACCACCACGGTGGGCGGCGGTGCCTGCGGCGCGCCCGGCGGAATGTCGTGGCAGGTCTCGCAGATATCGCCCATGCGCGCCGCGCCGCGGCCGTTGATGCGCACCGTCGTGCTGCCGAACACCACGCGGCCGAGGTTGGTGGGCGGCACCTGGAAGGCGCCCGAGCTCGGGATATGGGGCGGAATGTTCTGCGCCATCGAGCCGACCGTGGCGGCCGGGCGGCTGTTGATCCGCACGTTCAGGCTCATCTGCATCGAGAGCTTGCCGTTGAACGGAAACGGCTGCGGCGTCGGCACCGGGCCGCCCGGGCTCGGTACCAGCACGATATGGATGTCGGCGGCGTTGACGATGCTGTCGCCCATCTTGGCGGCGGGTTGTCCCATCTGCGCGCTCCTAGTTCAGGTCGATCATGGTGGCCGTCAGCTTCAGGCTCTGGCCGCCCTGCAGTGCCAGGCTGGCCTCGCCGAGGCTGGCCTTCACGTTGCCGGCCGTGTTGCGCACCGTCACCTGCGAGCCGGTCAGCGTGAGCGTGCCCTTCGCGGTGATCGACAGGTCGCCTTCGCTGCTGAGGCTGATGGTATTGCTCGAGGTGTCGATCTGGATGCGGTTCTGCTTGGCGTCGACGATCGTCACGCCGCCGCCGTTGGGCGAATCGTCGAGCGTGATGGTCTTGCCGTTGCGGGTGCGGATCACGCGCACGTCCTGCTGGCTGTCGGTCGGTACCGGCGGTTTCTGCGCGCCGTTCCAGAGGAAGCCGATCACGTAGGGCTTGCTCGGGTCGCCGTTGGCGAACGCGAGCAGCGCCGAGTCGCCGATCTGCGGCAGGAACAAGGCGCCGGTGTTCGGGCCGGCGAAGAAGCTGGTGATCTGGGCCCAGTCCGATTCGATTTCCGCGCCCTTGAGCACGAAGCTCACCTTCACGCGCCCGTAACCTTCCGGATCGCGCGTGTCGGCCACCTTGCCGAGCGTCACGCCGAGCGCGAGCGAGTCGAGCGCGAGGGTGTGGTCGGGAGTCATATGCCGGTTCTCCGCAGTGTGAATTCGGTCTGGTAGCCGTCCTCGACATCGAACGTGTGGGTGCTGGAGGTGATGTAGTAGATGCCGTTGAAGCGCTGGCTCAGCCCGGTCAGGCGCACGTTGATGCCGGCCACCAGGCTGGCGTCGCCGAGCACGCTGGTGCGGCCCTCGATGAAGCCGGCCAGGTTGCGCTGGTATTGCGCGGCGGCCACGCTTTGCAGCGCCTCGGGCGTGACGATGTTGGGCCGCTCGTAGCGCACCGACGAATCGGGGAAGCTGCTGGCGGCCTGGTAGCCCGTCTCGCTGCCGCCCATCCGGTCGCGCGCGGTGCCGCTCGACACGGTGGCCGACAGCGGCTGGTTCGAGACGATGTCGTAGCTGCTGACGCTGACCTGCTGGCCCAGCGTCGGCACCCGCAGCTTGAGATCGAGATCGTCCACGTCGGCCGGGAAGTTCAGCGTGCGCACGGGGCTCGCGCCCTCGGCGCCAGGGCGGAACACCAGCGTGGTGCCGTCCATCAGCAACTCGTAGTTGAGCTGCGCGCAGCGCGCCATCAGGAAGTCGTAATTGGTCTGGTTGCTCTGCAGCACATAGTCGTTGACGATGCCGGCGCGGCCCTGCGTGTCGATCGCGAGCCCCGCGTCGGCGGCCACCTGCGCGGCGATGTCGGTATCGCTCGCCTGCTGGAAGGTACGCGTGCGCGTGCCGAACTTGAGCCGGTACATCTTGTCGAAGCCGCGCACCGTGACGGTCGAGTAGCGGCTGAAATGCGGCTCGATCGCGGTGATCTCGCCGGTCACCAGCTGGGTCAGCGTGTCGATGCCCAGCGAGATCGAGATCGCGTCGCCGGGGGCGAACGCATCGAGGTTGACGTCCTGCCAGGCGCCGGTGGACGACACGATGTTCAGCGTGAAGCTGAACATGGTCGGCACGTTGATCTCGTGCTGGACCGTCACGCTGCTCACCGCGGCGGATACCGCGCTCGACAGCGCCTGGCGGTTCTTCATGATCCGGAACCCGCCGGTCAGCACCTCAGACATAGGCGGCCCCGTTGAACGATTCGCCGTGCGTGTCGATGATCACGAGCGTGCGGCCGATGTCCTGGCGGCGCGGGAAGTTCAGCGGATCGTCGATGCCGTTGGTCTCGGCGATCAGCCGCCACTGGCCTGGATCGCCGAGGGTGCGCTGCGCGATCAGGTAGAGCCGGTCGTTCTCGGTCACCTGCCAGAGCCGGCGGCAATTGAAATAGCCCTGCGCGCGCAGGTCTTCCTCGGGCGTGAGCACCGACTTGAGCGTGACGCTGAGCTCGGCGCGCACCGGCACGCCCGAGGACAGGAACATCGTGAACTTCTGGTCGAGCTTGCTGATCATGCCCACGAACAAGGGCCCCGCCCAGGTGAATACCACCACCGGCGGTTCGCGGCGCTCGGCCGTGCCGATGGTGGGCTGCGTGAGCGCGGCGATCCGGTTGGTGAGCGCGCGCACGTCGCTCTGCTTCTCGTAGGTGTCGAAGAACAGCGAGACGGTCAGGTCGTCGTCGTCCACGCGCTGGAACTGCACGTTCGAGCCCTGGCCCTTCAACTGCACGGTCTTGTTCAGCGACAGCTCGGTGGGGTTGTACATCACCGGGATCTCCTCGCCGGTCTTCTGCACCACGATCTTGGCCATTTCGAGCATCAGCGCGCTCCCTTTCGATAGCGTTCGGCGTTGACCCGGCCGGCCAGCGCGGATTCGATGCCGCGCACCAGCGAGCGCATCAGCGCGGGCGAGTGCAGCGTGTCGGCGACGGTGGCGCGGATCTGCTCGACATGCTCGCGGCGATGGAGGATCTCGCGGACTACCTGGGTGCGCACCGTGGTCTCGATATGGCGGATCTCGCGCTCGAGCTCCACCGCGCTGCGGCCGGCGGCGCGGCGGTAGGCATGCGCGGGCGGCGGCATGCGCGTGTCGCCGTAGCGGACCAGCACGGGCCCGGCCGGCTCGGCGGCGGCTGG
>NZ_VWWK01000152.1:0-16788 GCF_011753035.1 Burkholderia sp. Ax-1720
CCCGATGAGCCGCGGCGGCCTGGGCGCGCGCCTCCGACAGCGTGCGCGCATCGGCCAGGTAGGCCTGCCGGGCGCGCTCGGCGGTTTCCTGCAGCGCCGACAGGTCGGCTGCCGCGTCGAGCGCGGCGAGCTGCTCGCGGCGCGCCGCGTGTTCGTCGTGCAGCGTCTCCGGCGGCAGGCGGAACTTGCGCGCGGCCGTGTGCAGCGCATCCAGCCGCGCCTCCACCTGGGCCAGGCGCTCGGGATCGAGTTCGAGCCGCTGCGCGTAATGCGACAGCGAATAGGAGGCTTCGCGCAGCTGGATCTCGGCCGGGTCGAGCGAGGCCAGCACGTCGTTGAGCGTCGGGTCGATCGCGGCCAGCTGGCGGACCTTCGAGATGATCGCGCCCAGCTGGGTCAGCATCGCCTCGTCCGATTCGGAGATCGCCAGCAGGGTGCCCTGCACGCCGTCGATCAGGCTCGCCGAATGCGTCAGGCGCTGGTGCTCGGCGTTCACCTCGTCCCATTCGCCGGGCTGCGGCGCCAGCTTGTCGAGCTCGGCCAGTTGCCAGGCCAGCTTCTCGCGTTCGAGCTGCAGCTCGCGCTCGTGTGTCTGGGCCACCTCGATATGGTGCAGCGCGTCGCGCCAGGCGCGCCAGCCGCGCGCCACCACGGCCGCGTCGGCGCTCAGGCCGGCATGCGTGTCGAACAGCTCGCGCTGCGCGTCGGGCCGCATCAGCAACTGGTGGGCATGCTGGCCATGCACGTCGACCAGCATCTCGCCGAGCTCGCGCAGTTGCGAGAGCGTCGCGCTGGTGCCGTTGATGAAGGCGCGCGAGCGGCCGTTGGCGTCGATCACGCGGCGCAGCATGACGCTGTCCTCGGCCTCGAAGGCATGCGCGTCGAGCCATTGCGCGACGCGGTCGTGCGGCGTGAATTCGGCGGACAGGTCGGCGCGCTGGCAGCCGGTGCGCACCACGCTGGCGTCGCCGCGCTCGCCGAGCGCCAGCGCCAGGGCGTCGATCAGGATCGATTTGCCGGCGCCGGTCTCGCCGGAGAACACGGTGAAGCCGCTGTCGAATTCGATGTCGAGCGCGGCGACGATGACGAAGTCGCGTATCGAGAGATGGCGAAGCATGATGGAGGGCGCCGCCGCGTCAGGATTCGGGATCGTCGTCGTGCGACGGATGCTCGTTCCAGTGCAGCTTCTTGCGCAGCGTGGTGTAGTAGCTGTAGCCGACCGGGTGCAGGAACGGCACGGTGTGGCGCGAGCGGCGCACCTCGATGGTGTCGTTCAGTTGCAGCGCGGTAAACGACTGCATGTCGAAATTCACGTTGACGTCGCGCCCGCCGATGATCTGGATCCCGACCTTGACGTCGTCGGGCAGCACGATCGGCCGGTTCGACAACGCGTGCGGGGCGATCGGCACCAGCACGATGCCCTGCAGTTGCGGATGCAGGATCGGGCCGGCCGAGGACAGCGCATAGGCCGTCGAGCCGGTCGGGGTGGCGACGATCAGGCCGTCCGAGCGCTGGTTGTACATGAAGCGGCCGTCCACCGAGACGCGCAGCTCGGCCATCCCGGAGAAGCCGCTGCGGTTCACCACCACGTCGTTGAAGGCCAGCGCGTGATAGATCGGCTCGCCGTTGCGCACGATACGCGCCTCCAGCAGGGTGCGCTCCTCGCGCTCGAAGCTGCCGGCCAGCATCAGCGGCACCAGCTCGAGCATCTCCGAGGCGGAAATGTCGGTGATGAAGCCGAGCCGGCCGTGGTTGATGCCGATCAGCGGGGTCTTGTAGGGGGCGAGCTGGCGGCCGATGCCGAGCATCGTGCCGTCGCCGCCGAGCACGATCGCGACGTCGGCGCGCGCGCCGATTTCGGTGGGGGTCAGCGCCGGATGGCCGGTGATGCCGTATTCTGTCGCCGTGGCGGCCTCGAACACGACCTCGAGCCCGCGCTGCGCGATGGCGGCGGCGAGCGCGGCGAGCGGTTCGGCGATGCCGGGCGTATTGCTGCGCCCGACGAGCGCGACGGTCTGGAACTGGTTGCCGGTAGTCATGGCGGCATTACACCATAGCTGGATGACGAAAAGGAACCGTCCGGGAGGCCAGGCATGGCCTGGTGCCGGAACGCTCGCGGGCGCCGCCCGCTTAGGCTAGAATTTTCGATCATGTTAGATCCCCGCGCCCGAACCCTCCTCAAGACCCTGATCGAACGGTATATCGCCGACGGTCAGCCGGTCGGCTCGCGCACGCTGTCGCGGTATTCCGGCCTCGAACTGAGCCCGGCCACCATCCGCAACGTGATGTCGGACCTCGAGGAGCTCGGCCTGGTGTCGAGCCCGCATACCTCGGCGGGGCGGATTCCCACCCCGCGCGGCTACCGCCTGTTCGTCGACACCATGCTGACCGTGGAGTCGCCGATCGACGACGCGGCCGTCACGCGCCTGGTGCAGACCACCCTGCAGGCCGGCGAGCCGCAGCAAAAGGTGGTGGCCGCGGCCGCCAGCGTGCTGTCCAACCTGTCCCAGTTCGCCGGCGTGGTGCTCACGCCGCGCCGCAGCCATGTGTTCAAGCAGGTCGAGTTCATGCGGCTGTCCGACAAGCGGATCCTGCTGATCATCGTCACCCCCGAGGGCGACGTGCAGAACCGCATGATGGCGACCCAGCGCGACTACTCCCCGTCCCAGCTGACCGAGGCCTCGAACTACATCAACGCGAACTTCGCGGGACTGTCCTTCGACGAGGTGCGGCGCCGGCTGCGCGAGGAGATCGACACTCTGCGCGACGACATGACGGCGCTGATGCACGCGGCCGTCACGGCCAGCACCGAGACGTCCGACGACGAGGACACGGTGCTGATCTCCGGCGAGCGCAAGCTGCTGGAGGTGGCCGACCTGTCCTCCGACATGGCGCGGCTGCGCAAGCTGTTCGACGTGTTCGACCAGAAGACCAGCCTGCTGCAGTTGCTCGACGTGTCCAGCCATGCCCAGGGCGTGCAGATCTTCATCGGCGGTGAGTCGACCCTGGTGCCGATCGACGAAATGAGCGTGGTGACCGCGCCCTACGAGGTGAACGGCCAGATCGTCGGCACGCTCGGCGTGATCGGGCCGACCCGGATGGCCTACAACCGGGTGATCCCGATCGTCGACATCACCGCGCGCCTGCTGTCGCTGACCTTGAGCGGCAACCAGTAGGGCCGCCGGCCGGGCCGATCGAGCCCGGCTATTGCCCTCATCGGCGCGGCGGGCATTCGGCGGCGAGGCGGCCGCGGCGGGCGCCCTCGTTATAATGGGGGCCGTTCGATCCGGTGCCCATGCACATCCCCGTTCATGCGTTTTGATCTCGAACCCCCTTCGCAGCAGGCCGCGGCGCATCGCACGGCGGTCCTGCTGATCAATCTCGGCACGCCCGACGAGCCGACCGCGGGTGCGGTGCGCCGCTATCTCGCGCAATTCCTGTCCGACCCGCGCGTGGTCGAAATCCCGGCCCTGGCCTGGCAGCCGATCCTGCGCGGCCTGATCCTGCCGTTCCGCTCGCGCGCCTCCGCCAAGAAATACGCCACGGTCTGGATGCCGGAAGGCTCGCCGCTGCGCGTGCACACCGAGCGCCAGGTCGAGGGGCTGCGGCCGCTGTTCGCCGCCAACGGCTACCAGGTGCTGGTCGACTACGCGATGCGCTACGGCACGCCCGACATCGGCACCGTGCTCGGGCAGTTGAAGCGTCTGGGCGTCGAACGCGTGCTGCTGATGCCGCTCTATCCGCAATACTCGGCCTCGACCACGGCCACCGCCTTCGATGCCGCCTTCGCCGCGCTGGCTCGCATGCGCAACCAGCCGGAGATCCGCACGGTGCGGCACTACGCCGACCACCCGGCCTATATCCATGCGCTGGCCGAGCAGGTGCGGCACTACTGGGCCGAGCACGGCAGCCCCGATTTCGCGGCGGGCGACAAGCTGGTGCTGAGCTTCCACGGCGTGCCCAAGCGCACGCTCGACCTGGGCGATCCCTATCACGACCAATGCCAGCAAACCGCCGCGCTGTTGATGGCCGAGCTGGGGCTGGGGCCGCTCGAATGCCGGGTGACCTTCCAGTCGCGCTTCGGCAAGGCCGAGTGGCTGCAGCCCTATACCGCGCCCACCCTGCGCGAGCTGGGCGCGGCCGGCGTGAAGCGGGCCGACGTGTTCTGCCCCGGCTTCACCTCGGATTGCCTGGAAACCATCGAGGAGATCGGCATGGAGGTGCGCGACGAGTTCCTGCACGGCGGCGGCGGGAGCTTCCACCGGATTCCCTGCCTGAACGCCTCGCCCGCCTGGGTTTCGGCGCTGGGCCAGATCGTCGCGGAAAACCTGCAGGGCTGGCCGGTGCGCGTGGCCGTGCCCGCGGAGACGGCCGCATGAGCGTCACGAAACGGGATTAAGCTGATGAATTACCGGATTTCGACCGAACCCGGCGCCAAGCTGCGCATCGACAAGTGGCTGTGGGCCGCGCGCTTCTTCAAGACGCGCTCACTGGCGGCCGATGCCGTCGAGAAGGGGCGGGTTCGGATCGGCGGGGCGACGGTCAAGCCCTCGAAGGACGTGCGGGTGGGCGACCGCGTGGAAATCACCATCGAGACCGTGGTCTGGGAGCTCGACGTGCTCGGCATCTGCGACACGCGCGGGCCGGCCAGCATCGCCCAGACGCTGTATGCGGAAACCTCGGAAGGGCGGGCGAAACGGCTTGCCGAACTCGAGCGGCGGCGGCATTATCGCGAGCCGGCCGCCGAGCTGCATGGCCGGCCGACCAAGCGCGATCGCCGCATCATCGACAAACTTTCGGGTGAACGCTGAAGATCTGCTCGAAGGTGGCGCGCGCGCTGCCGTATTCGGTGGTGCGGTCGGTGACGGCGCCCGACAGGCAGATGGTGGTGGTGCCGGCCACGAGTACCAGCGCGACCACCGATATGGCAAAGGTCAGTTTCACGGTACTCCCCTGGGGAACGAGGCCGGCATGAGCCGAGGGCGGTGGATGGCGGCCGGGGCGGGTTTCGCGCCGATCGTCAGGCAGCGGAAAGTCTGACGATAGCTCAGGGTTAACCTGCGTTCGGGCAGCCTGATGGCAGTGTAGTGCAGCGCCCGAAGCCGATCCAGTGGGGCCGCGGTAACGGTTGTTACCGGCAGTTTCGGCGCCACGGCGCGACAGGCCCGCCACGATTGGCCGCGCGGGCGGCGCCCAAGCCCGATGCCGGGCCGATCCGCGGCTCGACGCCGCACCCCTGGCCGAAAGACCCTCTTGAAGTTGTTGTCTTCGGCCCCAACTACGTCGCCGTTGTCCGGCGATGCGTGCCGCGTGCCCGTCACGCGACGCGTATCGTCGATCCGGCTTTCATCATTCAATTCGATTTCAGCGACATGGAAAACACGCAAGAGAATCCGGCTGGTCAACCGGCCGACGAGACCGGCCGCGACGCAACGGCTGCCCAGGCACCGGCCGGCGACGCGCCGCAGGCAGCGGCCGCCGACGCCGCGCTCGCCGAAGCGCAAGCCAAGGTCGCCGAGCTGCAGGAGAGCTTCCTGCGGGCGAAGGCCGAGACCGAGAACGTGCGCCGCCGCGCGCAGGACGACGTCGCCAAGGCGCACAAGTTCGCCATCGAGGGCTTCGCCGAGCACCTGCTGCCGGTGATCGACAGCCTGGAAGCCGCCGTCGGCGACAAGTCGGACGACGTCGCCAAGATCCGCGAAGGCGTCGAGCTGACGCTGCGCCAGCTGCAGAGCGCGCTCGAGAAGGGCCGCGTCAACGTGATCGACCCGGTCGGCGCGAAATTCGATCCGCATCAGCACCAGGCGATTTCGATGGTGCCGGCCGAGCAGGAGCCGAATACCGTCGTCAGCGTGCTGCAGAAGGGTTACACGATCGCCGAGCGCGTGTTGCGTCCGGCGCTCGTGACGGTCGCGCAGCCGAAGTAAGGCGCCGGCCGGGCGCCGCGCCCGCCGCCTCCTGTCCACGGCCCTCCGGCATCCCGGCGGGCCGCGTGCATGATGGCCGCCGCGGGCCGCGCCGGGAAAGCATCAGGCAAGCATCGAGCAAAGCATCGAGTCGGGGGTGTCAATACGGGGTTCGATCCGGGGTCTTGCGCCCATGGGCATCGACCACCGTCCTCTGGCCGGCCGCCGCCGGCGATTGAAAAAATTGAATGGCCGCATCGCTTTCGGGGTCTTGAAAACGGCGCGGTCGCACCTATTTCGTGTGCAGAGTCGAATTCGGCGCGGCAAACCGGGCAAAAACGGCCCGAAAGCCGCAGCAAACAGCATTTCTGGAGATTACGAAAAATGGGAAAGATCATCGGTATTGACCTCGGCACCACGAACTCGTGCGTGGCCGTGATGGAAGGCAACCAGGTCAAGGTCATCGAGAACTCGGAAGGTACCCGCACCACGCCGTCGATCATCGCGTACATGGACGACAACGAAGTGCTGGTCGGCGCGCCGGCCAAGCGTCAGTCGGTGACCAACCCGCGCAACACGCTGTTCGCGGTGAAGCGCCTGATCGGCCGCCGCTTCGAAGAGAAGGAAGTGCAGAAGGACATCGGCCTGATGCCCTACAAGATCATCAAGGCCGACAACGGCGACGCCTGGGTCGAGGCGCACGACGAGAAGCTGGCGCCGCCGCAGGTGTCGGCCGAAGTGCTGCGCAAGATGAAGAAGACCGCCGAGGACTACCTCGGCGAGCCGGTCACGGAAGCCGTGATCACGGTGCCGGCCTACTTCAACGACAGCCAGCGCCAGGCCACCAAGGACGCGGGCCGCATCGCCGGCCTCGAGGTCAAGCGCATCATCAACGAGCCGACCGCGGCCGCGCTGGCCTTCGGCCTGGACAAGGCCGAGAAGGGCGACCGCAAGATCGCCGTGTACGACCTCGGCGGCGGCACCTTCGACGTGTCGATCATCGAGATCGCCGACGTGGACGGCGAGATGCAGTTCGAAGTGCTGTCGACCAACGGCGACACCTTCCTCGGCGGCGAGGACTTCGACCAGCGCATCATCGACTACATCATCGGCGAGTTCAAGAAGGAGCAGGGCGTCGACCTGTCGAAGGACGTGCTCGCGCTGCAACGCCTGAAGGAAGCCGCGGAAAAGGCCAAGATCGAGCTGTCCTCGAGCCAGCAGACCGAGATCAACCTGCCGTACATCACGGCCGATGCCTCGGGCCCGAAGCACTTGAACCTGAAGATCACGCGCGCCAAGCTGGAAGCGCTGGTCGAGGAACTGGTCGAGCGCACCATCGAGCCGTGCCGCACCGCCATCAAGGATGCCGGCGTGAAGGTCTCGGACATCGACGACGTGATCCTGGTCGGCGGCCAGACCCGCATGCCGAAGGTGCAGGACAAGGTCAAGGAGTTCTTCGGCAAGGAACCGCGCCGTGACGTGAACCCGGACGAAGCCGTCGCCGTGGGCGCCGCGATCCAGGGCCAGGTGCTGTCGGGCGACCGCAAGGACGTGCTGCTGCTCGACGTGACCCCGCTGTCGCTCGGCATCGAGACGCTCGGCGGCGTGATGACCAAGATGATCAACAAGAACACCACGATCCCGACCAAGCACGCCCAGGTCTATTCGACCGCGGACGACAACCAGGGCGCGGTGACCATCAAGGTGTTCCAGGGCGAGCGCGAGATGGCGGCCGGCAACAAGCTGCTCGGCGAGTTCAACCTGGAAGGCATCCCGCCGGCACCGCGCGGCGTGCCGCAGATCGAGGTGAGCTTCGACATCGACGCGAACGGCATCCTGCACGTCGGCGCGAAGGACAAGGCGACCGGCAAGGAAAACAAGATCACCATCAAGGCGAACTCGGGCCTGTCGGACGCCGAGATCGACCAGATGATCAAGGACGCCGAGGCGAACGCCGCGGAAGACCAGAAGCTGCGTGAGCGTGCCGATGCGCGCAACCAGGGCGACGCGCTGGTCCACAGCACCAAGAAGGCGGTGGCCGAGTACGGCGACAAGCTCGACGCGGGCGAGAAGGAGAAGATCGAGGCCGCGCTCAAGGAGCTGGAAGACGTGCTGAAGGACGGCTCGGCCGAGAAGGCGACGATCGACGCGAAGGTGGAAGCGCTGTCGCAGGCTTCGCAGAAGCTCGGCGAAAAGATGTACGCCGACATGCAGGCCCAGCAGGCAGGCGCCGCCGCCGGTGCCGGCGCGGCCGAGGGTGCCCAGGCGGGTGCCGCGAACGCCGCCGACGACGTGGTCGACGCGGACTTCAAGGAAGTGAAGAAGGACTGAGTCGGGCCGCGGCCGTGCCGCGCGGCACGGCCGCTACCGATCCGGTCCGTCACTGCCGGACGGACCGGATCACCCTGCGCCTGGCGGGCCTCGCGGCCCTCCGGGCACATTTGTTTTATGGCGGGGCGGCGCGCGAGCGCCGTTCCACGGTCGCAAGACTTTACTGGAAGCGAGAGGAGCCGCCCGTGCCGAGCGCGTGGCGGCATTGAACCGATATGGCGAAACGGGATTACTACGAGGTTCTGGGCGTCGCGAAGAATGCGAGCGACGACGAAATCAAGAAGGCATATCGCAAGCTCGCGATGAAGTACCACCCGGACCGCAATCCGGACAGCAAGGATGCGGAAGAGCATTTCAAGGAGGTGAAGGAAGCCTATGAAATGCTCTCGGACGAGCAGAAGCGAGCCGCCTACGACCAGTACGGCCACGCGGGCGTCGATCCGAACATGGGCGGTGCCGGCGCGCAGGGTTTCGGCGGTTTCGCCGATGCCTTCGGCGACATCTTCGGCGATATCTTCGGCCAGGCCGCCGGCGGCGCGGCCCGCGGCGGCCGGGGCGGCCCGCAGGTGTATCGCGGCGCCGACCTGCGCTACAGCATGGAGATCACGCTGGAGCAGGCCGCGCACGGCTACGACACGCAGATCCGCGTGCCGAGCTGGGTCTCCTGCGAGATCTGCCACGGCAGCGGCGCCAAGCCGGGCACCAAGCCCGACACCTGCCCGACCTGTCACGGCCAGGGCACGGTGCGCATGTCGCAGGGCTTCTTCAGCATCCAGCAGACCTGCCCGAAGTGCCATGGCACCGGCACCTACATCCCCGAGCCCTGCGTGCACTGCCACGGCTCGGGCAAGGTGAAGGAAACCAAGACGCTCGAGGTCAAGATCCCGGCCGGGATCGACGACGGCATGCGGATCCGCTCGTCCGGCAACGGCGAGCCCGGCATCAACGGCGGGCCCTCCGGCGATCTCTACGTCGAGATCCACATCAAGCAGCACTCGGTGTTCGAGCGCGACGGCGACGACCTGCACTGCCAGATGCCGATCCCGTTCACCACCGCGGCGCTGGGCGGCGAGATCGAGGTGCCGACGCTGGCCGGCCGCGCCTCGTTCACGGTGCCGGAAGGCACGCAGTCGGGCAAGACCTTCCGCTTGCGCGGCAAGGGCATCAAGGGCCTGCGCTCGAGCATCGCCGGCGATCTCTACGTGCACGTGCAGATCGAGACGCCGGTCAAGCTGACCGACGGACAGCGCGATCTGCTGCGTCAGTTCGAGCAGTCGCTGGCCGAGGGCGGCGGGCGCCACAGCCCGCAGAGCAAGAGCTGGTTCGATCGCGTGAAGAGCTTCTTCGAGTGACGGCAGCGGTGCCGGCGACATGATGGACGTGCAGGAGGGCGCGCCGTTCGCGCTCCTCGACGATTGCGACTCGACCGCGGCTGCGCGGTCGAGTCGTTTGTACATGGGCTTCTCGCACGAGCGCGTGTGCACCGATCCGGCGCGGCTCGATGCCTGCTGCGCGGCGGTGGCCGAGGATCTCGCGCGCGGCCTGCATGCGGTGGTGCTCGGCGACTACGAGTTCGGCCGCAATCTCGAACGCGGCCAGGCCGGCGACGCGCCGCTGCGCTTCCTGCTGTTCTCCACGCTCACGCGACTGTCGCGCGACGAGGCCGATGCCTGGCTCGCCGCGCGCGACGGCGCGGCGGCCGAGCCTTCGCCGGCCGGCATCGCGCGCCTGCGCAAGAGCGTCACGCGCGCCGAGTTCGATGCGGCGATCGACGCGATCCACGCCGCGCTGCGGGCCGGCGATTCCTACCAGGTCAACTACACCTATCGGCTCGGCTTCGACGCCTGGGGCTCGCCGACGGCGCTGTATCGGCGGCTGCGCGCGCGCCAGGCGGTGCGCTACGGCGCGCTGGTCGCGCTGCCGGGCGGGCGCTGGATCCTGTCCTGCTCGCCCGAGCTGTTCGTCGAGAAGCAGGGCACGCGGCTGCGCACGCGGCCGATGAAGGGCACCGCGCCGCGCTGGACCGACCCGGCCGCCGATGCGCATGCGGCCGCATTCCTGGCCGGCGACGCGAAGAATCGTGCCGAGAACCTGATGATCGTCGACCTGCTGCGCAACGACGTCTCGCGCGTGGCGCGTACCGGTTCGGTGCGCGTGCCGGCGCTGTTCACGGTCGAGCCTTATGCCTCGGTCTGGCAGATGACCTCGACCGTCGAGGCCGAGGCGCGGCCCGAGGCGGGTTTCGCCGGTCTGCTGCGCGCGCTGTTCCCCTGCGGCTCGATCACGGGCGCGCCCAAGCACAGCACCATGGCGCTGATCGACGCGATCGAATCGACGCCGCGCGGGCTCTACACGGGCATGCTGGGCTGGCTCGACGCGGCGCCGGCGGGCGCTTGCGGCGACTTCTGCCTGGCGGTCACGATCCGCACGCTGACGCTCGAGGCGCCGAGCGTCGATGGATATCGCGCCGGTACAATGGGCGTCGGCGCGGGCATCGTGCTCGACAGCCGTGCCCCTGACGAATACGCGGAGTGCGAATTGAAGGCCCGTTTCCTGACCGACGCCGATCCCGGCCTGCAACTGTTCGAAACCCTGTACGCGACGCGTGCCGAGGGCGTGCGCCATCTCGATCGCCATCTCGCGCGGCTGGGCGGCAGCGCCGAGGCGCTCGGCTTTGTCTTCGACGCGGCCGCGATCGAGCAGCAGGTCCGCGCGCGCGTCGACGGCTTCGACGCCGACGGCCCGCATCGCCTGCGCGCGGCGCTCTCGAGGGACGGCTCGCTCGAACTGACGTCGGCGCCGCTCGCGCCGCTGGCGGCCCCGGTGATCGAGGTGCTGCTGGCATCCGAGCACGGTTTCGCGCCGACCGCCTCCTCGGACCCGCTGCTCGCGCACAAGAGCACGCGCCGCGCCGAATACGATCGCGCCTGGCGCGAGGCCGAGGCGGCCGGTGCCTTCGACATGCTGTTCGTCAACGAGCGCGGCGAGCTGACCGAGGGCGGCCGCAGCAACGTCTTCGTGAAACTCGACGGCCGCTGGTTCACGCCGCCGCTGGCCAGCGGCCTGCTGCCGGGCGTGATGCGCGGCGCGCTGCTGGCGGACCCGGCGCTCGGCGCGAGCGAGCGCGTCCTGAGGCCGGACGAGCTGGCGCGCGCCGATGGCCTGCTGATCTGCAATGCCTTGCGCGGCGCGGTCGAGGCGAGCTTGCGCCGGATCTGAACGCGCGGCGCGCCGACTGGCCAACGAAAAAGCGCGGCACCTTTCGAGGGTGCCGCGCTTTTTTATCGCCGTCCTGCCGGCCGGCCGAGAACTCAGAACGAGTGCTCGGGCCCGGGGAAGCTGCCGTCCTTGACGGCGCGCACATAGGCCTCGACGGCCGCCAGGATGCTCGGCTGGCCGTGCATGAAATCCTTCACGAAGCGCGGGCGCTTGCCGGGGAAGATGCCCAGCATGTCGTGCAGCACCAGCACCTGGCCCGAGCAGTTGAGACCGGCGCCGATGCCGATGGTCGGCGTGCTGACGAGTTCGGTCAGCTCCGAGGCCACCAGGGTCGGCACCGCCTCGAGCACCATCAGCTGCGCGCCGGCCTGCTCCAGCGCCTTGGCGTCGCGCAGCAGCTGGGCCGCGCCCGCCTCGGTCTTGCCCTGCACCTTGAAGCCGCCGAAGGCATGCACCGATTGCGGCGTGAGCCCCAGGTGCGGACAGACCGGCACCGCGCGCTCGACCAGGAAGCGCACCGTCTCGGCCAGCCATTCGCCGCCCTCCAGCTTGACCATCTGCGCGCCGGCGCGCATCAGCTTGACCGAGCTCTCGAAGGCCTGCTCGGGCGTGCCGTAGGTGCCGAACGGCAGGTCGGCGACGATCAGCGCGCGCGGCTGGGCGCGCGCCACGCAGGCCGTGTGATAGGCGATCTCGTCGAGCGTGACGGGCAGGGTGGTGGTCTGGCCTTGCAGCACGTTGCCGAGCGAATCGCCGATCAGCAGCGCATCGACGCCGGCGCGATCGAGCAGCGAGGCGAAGCTCGCGTCGTAGCAGGTCAGCATCGCGATCTTCTCGCCGGCCGCGCGCATCTGCTGCAGCTTGGGCACGGTGATGGCCGCGCGGCTCGATTCCTGGAGATAGGTCATGGGGAGATCCGGTTCGTGAGGAAAGACAGGCGGCGCGACGACGCTGTTCAGCGGTCGGCGCCGCCCTTGACGAAGGATTCCTTGCGGCCGCGCATGGTCTCGATGCGCGTCATCAGCAGTGCAAGGTCGTCCGGCGAGTCGAGCGGATTCAGGTGTTCCGCGGCGACGGTGAGGACCGGCGTGCGGTCGTAGTGATAGAAGAATTCGTTGTAGGCGTCGCACAGCGAGCGCAGGTAGGCGTCGCCGATCTGCAGCTCCATCGCGATGCCGCGCTTCTGGATGCGCGCGTAGAGCACCTCGGGGCTGGCCTGCAGGTAGACCACCAGGTCCGGCGCCGGGGCCGGTACGTCGACGCGCTCGGCCAGCGCGCGATAGAGCTGCCATTCGTCGTCGCCCAGCGTCAGGCGCGCGAAGATCTCGTTCTTCTGCGGCATGTAGTCGGCGACGATCGCCAGGCCCGCCGCCTGGGCGGCCGCCAGCTCCTGCGCCTGCTGCGCGCGCTGCAGCGCGAACGACAACTGCGCGGGCAGCGCGTAGCGCGCGCCCTCGCGATAGAAGCGTTCCAGGAAGGGATTGTCCTGCGGCCGCTCGAGCAGGGGGCGCATCGCCCAGCGTTCGGCGATCAATGCCGCCAGCGAGGTCTTGCCCACCCCGATCGGCCCCTCGATCGCGATGTAGCGATGCGGCGGGCGCGGGTCGGGCGGCGTGACGGTCAGCGGAGTGGCGTTCATCGGCAGCGGCTTTTGTCGTTCGCGGCCTTCATCGCCATCAGGCACTGGCAGGTCTGCACCTTCTCGATGCGCTGGTCGGCCACCGCGGTCAGGAAGGCCTGCGCGTGGCCGTGGATCGGGATCGCCAGCGCCGGGTCGAGCTCGACCAGCGGCACCAGCACGAAGGCGCGCCCGGTCAGGCGCGGATGCGGCACCACCAGGTCGGGTTCGTCGATGGTGTGATCGCCGTACAGCAGGATGTCGATGTCGAGCGTGCGCGGCGCGTTGTGGAACGGCCGCTCGCGGCCGAAGTGGTGCTCGATCTGCTGGCAGAGCTTGAGCAATTCGCGGGCCGCCAGACGCGTCTCGATCTTGACCGCGCAGTTGTAGTAGTCGTCACCGCCGGCGTCGATCGGCGCCGTCCGGTACAGGCTCGATTTGCCGAGCACGGTGACCGCGCATTGCTGCGCGAGGCAGACCACCGCATCCTTCAATGTCTGGCGCGCATCGCCGAGATTCGCGCCGAGGCCGAGATAAGCAAGCGTCATGGCATCCACTTCCTGCGTCGTCCGACGGCTCAGTCGTCCGCATCCGGCGCTTCGGCCGGCTGCTGCGCCGCGCCGCCGTCTTCCGGACGGCGGTTGCGCGCGCCGCCGCGGCGGCGGCGCTTGCGGGGCCCGGCGGCCCCCGGTGCTCCAGGCGCCTTGTCGCGCGAGGTGCCCTGGGTGAGCAGCGTCTCGCGTGCCGCGGCATCGCCGTCGATGAAATCCGTCCACCACTGCGCCACCGATTCGTCCAGTTCGCCGGACTCGCAGCGCAGCAGGAGGAAATCATACCCCGCTCTAAATCTTTGGTGTTCCAGCAGCCGGATCGCGCTGCGGCCCGAGCGTTTCTCGAGGCGCAGTTGCAGGCCCCAGATCTCGCGCATGTCGGCCGAGTAGCGCTTGTGGATCGCCAGCTTCTCGGTCTGCATCTCCAGCACGTCGTCCATCGCGCGCTGCAGGGCCGGCACCGGGAATTCGCCGTTGGCGACGTACTGGTTCCAGCGCTGGCGCATGTCGTGCCAGAGCAGGGTCGCGAACAAAAAGCCCGGCGAGACCGACTTGCCGGCGCGCACGCGCGCGTCGGTATTGTTCAGCGCCAGCGTGATGAACTTCTCGCCCTGGGGCTGTTCGAGCACCACGTCGAGCAGCGGCAGCAGCCCGTGGTGCAGGCCTTCGCCGCGCAACTGCTTCAGGCAGGCCAGCGCGTGGCCCGAGAGCAGCAGCTTGAGCATCTCGTCGAACAGGCGCGCGGCCGGCACGTTGTTGATCAGGTCGGCCAGCGGCTTGATCGGATCGCGCGTATGCGGCTCGATGTCGAAGCCGAGCTTGGCCGCGAAGCGCACCACGCGCAGCATGCGCACCGGATCCTCGCGGTAGCGCGTGGCCGGGTCTCCGATCATGCGCAACAAGCGTGCGCGCATGTCGGCCATGCCGTCGTGGTAGTCGAGCACGGTCTGCGTCGCGGGGTCGTAATACATCGCGTTGATCGTGAAGTCGCGGCGCGCCGCGTCCTCGTGCTGCTCGCCCCAGACGTTGTCGCGCAGCACGCGGCCGCTGGCGTCCACCGCGTGGGTGCGCCGGTCCAGCTCGTCGCGCTTCATGCGGCGCGGCGGCGGCGCGTCGGCGGGCGGTGCCTCGGCCGGCGCGTCGACCAGCGCGCGGAAGGTCGAGACCTCGATCAGCTCCTGGCCGAACTGCACGTGCACGATCTGGAAGCGCCGCCCGATCAGGCGCGCGCGGCGGAACAGGCGCTGCACCTCGGTCGGGGTGGCGTCGGTGGCGACGTCGAAATCCTTGGGCGCGATGCCGAACAGCAGGTCGCGTACCGCGCCGCCGACGATGAAGGCGCGGAAACCCGCCTGCTGCAGCGTGTCGGTCACGCGGACCGCGTTGCGCGAGATCAGCGAGGGATCGATGCCGTGCACGGCGGCCGGCACGATGGTGGGGTCGGTGCGCCGCTCGGCCACTTTCGCGGCGTCGCGCGCGGCCTGCTTCTGCGCGCTCGCTTTTTTCGCGGCGGCGGTGGCCGGCGCGCGCGGAACGGCGCGTTCGGACGGCGCGGCCTCGGCGGGGGCGGAATCGTCGCGGGCGGCGCTATCGTCCTGCCCGAGCAGTTTGCGGATGAGTTTCTTGATCACGAAGGTTGGAATAGATCGAGGATGCGCCAGCCCTGCTCGCGGGCATGCGTGCGCAGCGTGTCGTCGGGGTTGGTCGCGACCGGGTCGGTGACTTTCGCGAGCAGCGGGATGTCGTTGTGCGAGTCGCTGTAGAAGTAGCTGCGCTCGAAATCGGCCAGGGTCTTGCCGAGCGAGGCGAGCCAGGCCTCGGTGCGCGCGATCTTGCCCTCGCGGAAGCTCGGCACGCCGGTGGCGCGGCCGGTGAGGTCGGAGGCCGGATGGCCGTCGACCGTCTCGACCTCGCAGGCGATCAGGGTCTCGACGCCGAAGGCATCGGCGATCGGGCGCGTCACGAAGGCGTTGGTGGCGGTGACGATGCAGCAGAGATCGCCCGCCTCGCGATGCCGGCGCACCAGCTCGAGCGCGGCCGGCAACATCGCCGGGCGGATCACTTCCTGCATGTACTGCTCGTGCCAGGCGTCGAGTTGCGCGCGCGGGTGCCTGGCCAGCGGCGCCAGCGCGGCGGCCAGGTAGGCGTGGATGTCGAGCGTGCCGGCCTTGTAGTCGGCGTAGAAACGGTCGTTCTGACGCTTGAAGCTTTCCGCGTCGACGAGACCGAGCTTGATCATGAAGCGACCCCATTCGTGGTCGCTGTCGGTCGGGATCAAGGTGTGATCGAGGTCAAAGAGTGCCAGATTTGTCATGGAGGGGCATTTTACTTGAAGCTACTTGATCTGGCCGGAACCGCCCGCCTCGCGCTCCAGCGTGGCCAGCAGCGTGCGCAGCAGCGGCAGCGTGACGGCGCGTTTCTGTTCGAGCGAGAAGCGGTCGAGCGCGTCGAGCAGGGCCATCAGGCTCGGCATGTCGCGCCGGTAGTGCGTGAGCAGGTAGGCGGGCACGTCGTCGGCGATGGCGATGCCGCGGTCGCGCGCGGCGCGCTTGAAGACCGCCGCCTTGTCGGCGTCGGACAGCGGCGCGAGATGGAACACCAGACCCCAGCCCAGGCGCGTGCGCAGGTCCTCGCGCACGTCGAGCGCGAGCGGCGCGGCCGGCCCCGCGCCGACGAAGGCGCTGGACGGGTGGGCGCGCACCTCGTTGAACAGGTTGAACAGGGCGATCTGCTGGTTGTCGCTCATCGCGTCGATGTCGTCGACGGCGTACAGCGAGACGCGCGGGTCGAAGGCGATCTCGCCGAGCGGGCTTTGCGGCGTCAGGTAGCGCGCGCTGCCGTAGGAGGTGTCGTAGACCAGCGCCTGCAGCAGGTGGCTGCGGCCGCTGCCGGCCTCGCCCCAGACATAGAAGGAGCGGTCGGCCACCGGGCCCGCCGCGAGCGCGAGATCGAGCCGGCGCAGCCGCGAGACGAGCTCGTCGTTGGCCCCGATGGTGAAGTTCTCGAAGGTACGCGGCGGCGGGGTGCCGAGGTCGAGCGTCAGTTGACGGGTGGCGGTCACGATGCGGGGCGGTTGAGGTCGGGCTCGCGCCGTGCGGCGGCAGGCAGGGGGAAGCGATCGGGGCCGTGGCGCCGCGCGGCTGTCGCGGCGGCCCAACGCCGG
>NZ_VWWK01000153.1:0-16824 GCF_011753035.1 Burkholderia sp. Ax-1720
CGCGGCCGCGCTCGGTGCCGGCGCGCTGGCCGCGGCGCCCGCGGTGATCGCGCTGGGCGGCGCGATGCTGCTGGAGAAGGTCGGCGTGACGGGCGCGATGGCCAGCGGCTTCACCCGGCTCGGCGACGCGCTCGGGCTCACCATCGGCCGGGGCGACCCGCACCCGGCCTGTGTTGGCGATGACATCGCCCATTCCTCGGGCTTCTGGGGAATGATGGTCGGGCTCGCGGTGGGCGTCGCGATCGGCGCGGCGATCGCCGCCACGGTCGTCACCGGCGGGCTGGCCGGCGCGCTGATCATTGGCTGCGTGATGGCCGGCGGCCTGAGCCTGGGCAGCGCGCTCGCGCAGGCCAGCCAGAGCATGGGCAGCAACTGCGGCAAGATCATGACCGGCTCGCGCACCGTCTACTTCGAGAAGAAGAAGGTCGCGCGCGTGAGCGACCTGGTGCAGTGCGAGCATCACTCGGGCGCGCCCGAGCCGCTGGTCGAGGGCAGCAAGACGATCTTCGTCAACGGCCTGCCGCTGGTGCGGATCGGCCACGAGACGCATTGCAGCGGCAAGGTCAACTCGGGGCGCAACAGCATCTGGATCGACAAGACCACCGGGCAATACGGCCCGAAGAACCCGGAGCTGACGGCCGGCCAGGAATTCCTGGCCGGGCTGCTGGGCGGCCTGATCGGCGCGAAGCTCGGGCATATGGTGGGCGAGCGCTTTCGGCCGAGTTCGACCGAATCGGTGGAGCAGACCGGCGTCGACGAGAACAAGCGCACCTGCGAGAAGGATCCGGTCGACGTGGCGAGCGGCGAGCTGGTGGAGCGCCGCCGCGATCTCTACATCCCCGGCGTGCTGCCCCTCGAACTGGCGCGACGCTATCGCACCCGCGCGACCGGGCACGGCCTGCTCGGCGAACGCTGGACCGACAACTGGTCGCAACGGCTGACTCGCGACGGCCGCGTGGTGCGCTTCCATGACGGAGCCGGGCTGGTGCTCGGCTTCGATGCGCCGGCCAGCGCCTTCGACGGCATCAATTTGCGCGAGCCGCGCTATCGTCTGGTCGGCAGTTGCGCCGAGCCGCGCATTCTCGATCGCGACACGCGACGGCTGCTGATCTTCGCCGAGCTGGCGGAGGTGGGCACGGCACGACTGGAACGCATCGAGGATCTCGACGGCAACGCGATCCGCTTCGGCTACGACGAGCAGGGCCGGCTTGCCGAACTCGCGCACAGCGATGGCTATCGCGTCGCATTGCATTATCACGGCGAGCAGCGGCACCCGCTCGCGATCGTGCTGCACGACGCGGATGGCATCGTCCATCGGCTGGTGGACTATGTCCACCAGGGCGGACGTCTGGTGGAGGTCGCGAGCCGCCAGTTCGGCGGGTTCCGCTACGACTACGACGACAACGGCTGGATGACGCGCTGGCGCGATACCGACCAGACCGAGGTTCACTATCGCTACGATCGCGACGGCCGCGTGATCGAGACCGGCACGCGCGAGGGCTACCACGGCGGGCGCTTCGTCTACGAGCCGGGACGCACCCGCGTGATCGATGCCGACGGCGAGTCGATCTACGACCACGACGCCGACGGCCTGGTGGTCGCGCACTGCAATGCGCTCGGCGCCACCGAGCGCTACGAGTGGGAGCTCGGTCGCTTGAGCGCGCGCATCGATCCGCTCGGGCGGCGCACCGACTATCGCTACGACGCGCGGGGGCAACTGGTCGGCGTGATCGAGGCGAGCGGCCGTGCGATGGCCTTCGAGCACGACGAGGAGCAGCGGCTGGTGGCGGTGGTGCTGCCTTCGGGCGGGCGCATTCGGCTCGAATACGATCACCTGCGCCGCCTGATCGAGCGCACCGAGCCCGACGGCACCCGCACGCAATATCGCTATGGTTCGCGCGGCGAGCTGCTGCGGGTGGTTCGCGGCGCGGCCGAGACGCGCTTCGACTACGACGCGCGCCTGCGGCCCAGCGAGGTGGTGCTGGCGAGCGGCGCGAGGTTTCGCCGCGAGGTCGACGTGTTCGGGCGCCTGCTTGCCGAAACCTCGCCCGATGGACAGCTCACGCGCTTCGACTACACGCCGGGCCCCGACAACCCGCGCGGCCTGCTGCGCGCCGTGACGCGAGCCGACGGCTCGGTGCTGAGCGCGCGTTACAACAGCGAGGGCCTGGCGATCGAGCAGGTCGATCCGCTGGGCCGCGTGATCCGGCGCCGCTACGGGCCGTTCGACCTGCTGACGGCCAGCATCGACGCGGCCGGCCAGGAAACGCGCTACGAATACGATCATCGCACCTGCCTGAGCCGCGTCACCAATCCGCTGGGCGAAACCTGGACCTACGACTACGACGCGGCGGGCCGGCTACGCTCGGAAATCGACTGGGGAGGGCGTCTCACGCGGTATCGGCGCGACGCGGCCGGCCGCCTGCTGGCGCGCGGCCTGCCGGATGGCGCCGAATGGCGCTACAGCTACGACGCGCTCGACCGCATCACCGCCATCGACGCGGGCGATGTCCGCATCGTCTATCGCTACGACGCCGGCGGGCGGCTCGCCTCGGCCGAGGTGCAGGGCGAGCACCCGCACCTGACGCGCTTCGCCTACGACGCGCATGGCCGCCTGATCGGCGAGGACCAGCATGGCGACTTGCTGCGCCATGTCTACGACGAGTCGGGGCGCCGCTGCCTGCGCGCCACGCCGACCCGCGAGACGGTCTACGCCTATGACCCGCTCGGCGCGCTGACGCGCGTCGGCGGCCTCGAGATCGAGCGAGACGGGCTCGGACGCGAGATCGCCCGGCACGCCGGGGCCTTCGTCGCGCGCGTCGAATACGACGTCTGCGGGCGCATCCGCAAGCAGGTGGCCGGCCCCGAGGATCTGCTGGCGATGCTGCAGACCGATCCGGCCGGCGCGATCGAGCAGCTGACGCGCCAGGTCTATCGCTACGATGCGGCAGGCGATCTGGCCGGCATCGACACCGAGGCCGATACGATCGACTACCGGCGCGACGTGCGCGGCCAGGTCACCGCTGTCGACGCGGCGCGGCAGCCGGCCGAGCGCTATGGCTACGACGCGGCGATGAACCTGGGCGCGCACGGCGAGCAGGACACCGGCGAGGCGCATCGCCATGCGCCCGGCGGCCTGCCGGAGCGCGTCGGCTACGCGCGCTGGCGCTACGACGCACGAGGTCGCGCGATCGAGAAGACCGTCGAGCGGCCGGGCTTCCGGCCCAGGACCTGGCGGTACGACTGGGATGGTCTGAATCGCCTGGTCAAGCTGAGCACGCCCGAGCACGGCGTGTGGACCTATCGCTACGACGCTTTCAACCGGCGCGTCGACAAGCGCCGGGTGGGAGCACGCGAGAGCACGCGTTATCTCTGGGACGGCCCGGCACTGGCCGAGCGCTGGACCGAACTGCGCGACGGCACCACCGGCGAGGTGGTGACCTGGCACATCGACCCGGGCAGTTTCCGTCCGCTCGCGCAGGAAACCGACGACGGCCTGTATCCGATGCTGACCGACCAGGTCGGCATGCCGAAGGCGATCTTCGATGCGCGCGGCGAACGTGTCTGGAAGGGGGCGCATTCGCTGTGGGGGCGGCTGCTGGACAGGCCGGCGGCCAACGACGAGGCCGGCACGCTCGACACCACGCTGCGTTTCCCGGGGCAATGGGCCGACCAGGAATCGGGGCTCAGCTACAACCTGAACCGCTACTACGATCCCGACTCGGGCCAGTACCTGAGTCCCGATCCGCTTGGCCTGGCGGGCGGCTTGCGCACCCAGGGCTACGTCGAGAATCCGACCGGGCGCATCGATCCGCTCGGGCTGTCCGGCTGCGAGGAGTTCGACGTCAACAAGGTCACGGCCAAGGACATCCCGACCTTCGCCAGCGGCAAGTTCAACGAATGGTTCGACGCGCGCACGCCGGAGGAGATCTCGACGATGTACGAGCAGCCGGCCCTGCGCGCCAAGATCGAATCGGGATTGCGCGGCGCGGGTGGCAATCACGAGATGCTGATGGTGGCCGAGGCGCCGCAATGGAAGCAGTGGGACGTGAGTGCGAAGCAGGTGCAGGAGGACTTCGCGATCCCGATTTCGGACCTCAACGAGGGCGGCCTCGCGAACGGCTGGAAGCACTCGACCGGGTTGCCGAACTCGAAGGCTCCGGGCTCGAAGATGGTCCATAATCAGCTCCAGTCGATCATCCAGAACTCGAGCAGCCTGTCGGATTTCAAGCAGAACATCCGGCCGTGGGCCGACAAATGGATCACCGGCGGCTACGATGCGCTGCCGTCGGGTTTTCATCAATAGGAGAGCCTGAACCATGGCATCGCGCGATTATTCCGAGGACGAGGATTTCTACACGCAGAACTTCGAGAAGAAGGGCGTGCTGTCGGTCTGGCTCGGCATGCTGGATCGCAGCGGCGATACCGACATCGATACCTTGCAGGACTTGTGCGGGGTCGGCTACTACCGCCTGAGCGATCAGGAAAACAATCATTTCGATTTCCAGATGAGCGATATCGGCGACCTGCTCGCCGATTTGTCCTATGCCGATTCGTATCGCGACGCGGTGTTGGCGGCGGCCGCGGCGCGCGGCATCACGCAGGCCCGAAGCGTGTTGGTGCAATACGATTTCGCCTACGATCCCAAGGTCGTCACGCGCAAGATCGACGAGGATCCGCTGTTCCTCGGCGTGTTCGACTACTCGGACCAGTGAGCGCGGACGAGGCCGTCGAGGTATTGCGGCTGCTCGCGTCCGACACGCTGTTCGCGGGGCTGCCGGACGCAGCCGTGGCAGGCGCGATCGTGACTGCCGATCTGGATCTGGCCTTGCTGCTTGCGTTCGAGCAGTCTTTGCCGGAAGGCTATCGCGTCTGGCTCGATGCCATCGAGCAATGCCGGGCCCACCTGCGTCGGCACCCGCGCTTCGATGCTGCCCAAGGTTTCGTCGAGCGATGGATGCTGGAATGCCAGCGCCGCCAGGCCGGCGAGCGCATCGAGCATCGCAAGCGAAGGCTTGCCGGCAGCAACACGCCGCGCGACGATTTCCGTTGGTCCGAGGCGCGCGAGGATGCGATGTTCGTACTGGCGACCCTCGCGATCCATCGTTGGCTGGATTTGCCGGCCGAGCCCTGGCTCGACGGGGCAGGGCAGGCTTATCGGCTGGGCGGCTGGCCTTGCGGGCTTCATGAAGACGGCCGGCTGGTGATCTTCGACCCGGCCTCGCTCACGTAAGCGCGGCGATCGAACCGCATGGCGCCGAGCCGCCGGCTTCGGGCATCGGCCCGGCGCCGGCGGCCTGACCGGCGCCGGCCGCGTCCTTACTTGGCCGCCGCCAGCTTCGCCAGCGCCGCGGCCACCCCCGCGCCATAGGCCGGATCGGCCTTCGCGCAGTTCTCCACGTGGCGCTGCTTGACCTCCTCGCGCGCGTCGCCCATCGCCCGCGCCGTGTTGTCGAACAGCGCCTGCTTCTGCGCCTCGTTCATCATGCGGAACAGGTTGCCCGGCTGCTGGTAGTGATCCTCGTCGACGCGATGATCCCAATGCGCGGCCGCGCCGTCGATCGCCAGCGGCGGCTCGTTCAACTGGGGCTGGTCGGTCCACTCGCCCTTGCTGTTCGGCCAGTACGAGGGCGTGCCGCCGAGGTTGCCGTCGGTGCGCATCGCGCCGTCGCGGTGATAGCTGTGGAACGGGCACTTCGGCGCGTTCACCGGGATGTGGTTGAAGTTCACGCCGAGCCGGTAGCGCTGCGCGTCCGGGTAGGAGAACAGCCGCGCCTGCAGCATCTTGTCGGGCGAGTAGCCGATCCCCGGCACGATGTTCGAGGGCGAGAAGGCGGCCTGCTCGGTTTCGGCGAAGAAGTTCTCGGGGTTGCGGTTCAGCTCGAAGTAGCCCACCTCGATCAGCGGGAAATCGCCCTTCGGCCAGACCTTGGTCAGGTCGAACGGGTTGAACGGGAAGGCCTTGGCCTGCGCGTCCGTCATCACCTGGATGAACAGCGTCCAGCGCGGGAACTCGCCGCGCTCGATGCTCTGGTACAGGTCGCGCTGGTGCGATTCGCGATCCTTGCCCACCAGTTGCTCGGCCTCGGCGTCGGTCAGGTTCTCGATGCCCTGCTGGCTGCGGAAGTGGAACTTCACCCAGCTGCGCTCGTTGGCCTCGTTGATGAAGCTGTAGGTGTGGCTGCCGAAGCCGTGCATGTGGCGGAAGCTGCGCGGCAGGCCGCGCTCGCTCATCACGATGGTGACCTGGTGCAGCGCCTCGGGCAGCAGCGACCAGAAATCCCAGTTGCTGTCGGCGCTGCGCATGCCGGTGCGCGGATCGCGCTTGATCGCGTGGTTGAGGTCCGGGAACCGCAGCGGATCGCGGAAGAAGAACACCGGCGTGTTGTTGCCCACCACGTCCCAGTTGCCTTCCTCGGTGTAGAACTTCAGCGCGAAGCCGCGGATGTCGCGCTCGGCATCGGCCGCGCCGCGCTCGCCCGCCACCGTCGAGAAGCGCGCGAACATCGGCGTTTGCTTGCCGATCTCCGAGAAGATCCTCGCCTTGCTGTAGCGCGTGATGTCGTGCGTGACCGTGAAGCTGCCGTGCGCGCCCGCGCCCTTGGCGTGCATGCGCCGCTCGGGGATCACCTCGCGGTCGAAGTGCGCGAGCTTCTCGATCAGCCAGACGTCCTGCAGCAGGGCCGGGCCGCGCGGGCCGGCGGTCTGGATGTTGAGGTTGTCGCTGACCGGGGCGCCGGCCGCGTGGGTCAGGTAGGTCGGGGTCGTCTTGTCGGACATGAAACTTCTCCTGAGCTTGAGTGTGGGGAGCGCGCGCCGATCGGTTCGGCACGACGCGCTGCCGGCGCGGCAGCGGGCTGCATCGCGCGAGGGCAGGTGTTCCGTGGCGGGTCTCGCGCATCGCGCCTCGCGGCGGGCGATGCGCGCAGCGGATTCTGGGCGAAGCCGCCGCGGCGTGCAGAGATGGTCCCGGCAGGCGCGCGGCGCTTCGCGGCAGTTTCGGCGCGGATCGGCTATCGTATTTGCAGCGCGGCGCGAGACGCATCGAAGCCCATGGAAAACGCAATCAGTTTCCCTTGTTCAATAGCTAATCTCAATAAAAACCGCGCGACGATTGCTGCCATTTCACGTGCATTCCGGACACGGGGCGCGGCGAGACAGGCGGGGGATGCCGGTAGCGGGCGAGGGCCTGCCCGCGGGTTCAGGCTATCGGGTCCATTCGAATATTGAATTTCACAGGCCGGCGGCGTTCCGGCGATAGTGCTGACCCGACAAGAGACCGCGCAATCCTGGCGGCGCACGACCCTCGAACTGGAGAACCAGCCGGCATGACACCCGAACCTTCCATCCCCGGCCAATCCGAACACGGGACTTCCCGGCAGGCGGGCGCGGCGCCCGCGGCGCTGGTTTCGCTGCTGAGGGCAGCCGACGTCGAGATCGGCGGCAAGCGCGCCTGGGACATCCAGGTGCACGACCGCGAGGTCTATCGGCGCATCTTCTCGAGCTGGTCGCTGGGCTTCGGCGAAGCCTACATGGACGGGCTGTGGGATTGCGAGCGGCTCGACGAGCTGTTCACCAGGCTGCTGCTCACCGATATCGACATGGCGGCGCTCGGCATGGCCAAGCTGCGGCTCGGCTACGAGCACCTGCGGCATCGCCTGTTCAACCTGCAGTCGAGAAGCCGCGCGTTCCAGGTGGGCGAGCAGCACTACGACGCCGGCAACGACGTGTTCGAGGCCATGCTCGATTCGCGCATGATCTATTCGTGCGGCTACTGGGAACACGCCACCGATCTCGAGCAGGCGCAGTTCGACAAGCTCGACATGCTGTGCCGCAAGCTGCAGTTGAAACCCGGCGAGACCCTGCTCGACATCGGCTGCGGCTGGGGGGGCCTGGCCAAGTTCGCGGCCGAGCGCTACGGCGTGAAGGTGACCGGCGTGACCGTCTCCAAGGAGCAACTGGCGCTGGCGCAGGAGCGCTGCCGCGGGCTGCCCGTCACGCTGCTGCTGCAGGACTATCGCGAGCTGCAGGGCAGCTTCGACAAGATCGTCTCGGTCGGCATGTTCGAGCACGTCGGCCCGAAGAACTATCGCACCTACTTCGATACCGCCAGGCGGTTGCTGGCGCCCGAGGGCATCTTCGTGCTGCATTCGATCGGCATCGCCAGCGAGTCGGCCGGCACCGATCCCTGGATCGACCGCTATGTGTTCCCCAACGGCAAGCTGCCGGCGCCGGGGCAGATCGTCGAGGCGGTGGACGGGCGCTTCCTGATCGAGGACTGGCACAACTTCGGCCCCGACTACGACCGCACGCTGATGGCCTGGTGGGCGCGTTTCGATGCGGCCTGGCCGAGCCTGAAGTCGGGCTACGACCTGCGCTTCTATCGCATGTTCAAGTACTACCTGCTCTGCTGCGCGGGCTTCTTCCGCTCGCGCCAGGGGCAGCTCTGGCAGATCGTGCTGACCCATCCGCAGCGCCGCGAGACCTATCGCTCGGTGCGGCTGAGCGCGAGCTCGGCGCGCTGAGGTAGCGGGCAGGGCGGCGCCTGCCCCGGCGAGCGCCGTGCCGGCGTTTCGCGGGGCGAAGCGGCCCGCGCCGGCGCTTGTCGCGCGCGACGCGACGATGGACAATCGCCGGGCCGTCCCCGCGCGCGAGCCATCGCGCGCGGCCTTCGATCCGCTTCCGCCCCGAACCATGCGCGTCTCGTTCCGTTCCTGCCTGCGTCTGCTACCCATCCTCGCCATGCTGCTGGCCGCGCGCGAGGCGCTGGCCGTCGATCACGACATCCTCTGGAAGCGCATCAGCGGCCAGTGCCTGCCGAACTACCAGGCCCGCGAAAGCTACAGCCCCTGCGCCTTCGTCGATACCGCGCACGGCTACGTGCTCTACAAGGTCGACCGCGATCCCTATCAATACCTGCTGCTGCCGAGCGAGCGCATCACCGGCATCGAGGATCCCCGCCTGGCCGCGCCCGGCACGCCCAACTACTTCTGGTACGCCTGGCAGGCGCGCGCGCTGCTGGCCGAGAAGCTCGGCAAGCCGCTGCGCGAGACCGACATCGCGCTGACCGTGAATGCCGAGAACGCGCGCACGCAGAACCAGCTGCATATCCATATCTCCTGTCTCGAGCCGAAGGTGCGCGCGATGCTCGACACGCTCGAAGCCGGCAAGCTGGGCGATGGCTGGTTCGCGCTGCCGGGGCGCATCGGCTGGCACAGCTACATGGCCAGGAAGATCGACGCGGCCGAACTGGCGCATACCGATCCCTTCGCCCTGGTGCGCGAGAAGCTGGCCGCCGAGCACGAGCCGCTGGCCTATACCGGCGTGGCGCTGGTCAAGCTCGATGCGCGACGCTTCCTGGTGCTGGCGGCCACGGGCAATGCGCTGCTCGGCGTGCCGGCCGAGGAGATGCAGGATCATCGCTGCAGCATCGCCGGTTGAGCGCCGGTTGAGCGCTGACTTAGCGCTGACTTAGCGAGATTCGGGCGCAAACCCGACGCAAACCGGGCAGCGCGCGAAAAATTCGACGGCGGCCGTCACAAACGGGTCGCCTCGAACGTCTGGCGAAGGACACGGCCGTGCGGGCCGTGTCCGCCGCGCTCCCGCCCGGGCCGGGAGGCGGCGATGTCTCGATCCCGCCCCCTCTCCACGGGCCGACCATCATGATTCGAACCCCAGCCGCCGCGAACGATCCCGCCTCCGACGACGGCAGCGACAGCGACGAAGCCGGCAACGCCCGCGACGCGATACGCCGCTTCGACAGCCTGCGTCCGCGCCTGCACGGCATCGCCTATCGCATGCTGGCCTCGGTCGCCGAGGCCGAGGACGTGGTGCAGGACGCCTGGCTGCGCTGGCACGGCGCGAATCGCGAGGAGATCGACAATGCCGAGGCCTGGCTGGTGTCGGTCACCACCCGCATCGCGATCGACCGGCTGCGCGCGGCCAAGGTTCAGCGCGAGCACTACAGCGGCTTCTGGCTGCCCGAGCCCGCGCTGTCCGAGGCGCCGGCCACGCCCGACCAGCTCGCCGAGCGTGCCGACGATCTCTCGGTGGCCTTCCTGATGCTGCTCGAACGCCTGACGCCGGAGGCGCGCGCGGCCTTCCTGCTGCGCGAGGTGTTCGACGCCGGCTACGACGAGGTGGCCAGCGCGATCGGCAAGAGCGAGGCGGCCTGCCGCCAGTTGGTGAGCCGTGCCCGCACGCAGTTGCGCGAGGCGCGGCCGCGCTTCGCCGTCTCGCCGGCGCGGCATCGGCAGTTGCTGGCGGGTTTCGCGCGCGCGCTCGAGAGCGGCGATTTCGCGACGCTGCAGGCGCTGCTGGCCGAGGATGCGGTGCTGATCGGCGACGGCGGCGGCCGGGTGCCGAGCTTTCCCTGGCCGATGGTGGGCGCTCGGCGCATCGCGCAGCTTTTCTACGCGGGCGCGCGACGCTTCCCGGGCGCGGTGCGCGCCGAGCTCGCCGTGCTCAACGGCCAGTGGGCGCTGCTGCGCTTCATCGACGGCCGGCTCGAATCGGCGCAGACCTACGAGACCGACGGCGAACGCATCCGGCGCATCCTGGTGCAGCGCAATCCCGACAAGCTGGCGCGGATCGCCGCCGCGCGCGGCGAGGCCGTCGGCGGCGACGGCTGGGCGCCGGCTTCCTGATGCGCGGCGATCGATGCGCGGCGATTGATGTACGGCGATCAAGGCACGGCGATCAAGGCACGGCGATTGGTGCGCGCGCGGCAACGGCGTGAGCCCGCCGCGCGGCTTCCGCGCTTGATCGCTCGCTCCTAGCATGGGTTCAGTCCGGCGCGCGGCCGGATCCGGCGATCGGGCCGGCGCCGCGCGACCGCCATCCACCCATCATGGAGTGCCCTCATGTCCCAACGTATCGACGCCTCGCGCCAATCCTCCAAGCTGTTCCACAAGCTGATCGAGTTCAGCAACCTGCTGCACGACAGCACGATCGAGCGAACCATCCTCGATCTCGTCTCGATCCGCGCCTCGCAACTGAACGGCTGCGGCTTCTGTGTCGACATGCACGTCAAGGAAGCGAGCCTGCATGGCGAGCGCGCGCTGCGCCTGCACCACCTGGCGATCTGGCGCGAGTCGACGCTGTTCGCGCCGCGCGAGCGGGCCGCGCTGGCCTGGACCGAGGTGCTCACGCGCCTGCCCGAGCAGGGCGTGCCCGACGAGATCTACGAGCGCGTGCGCACGCAGTTCTCCGAGGCGGAATTGTCGGACCTGAGCTTCGCGGTGATGGCGATCAATGCCTGGAACCGTCTCAACGTCGGCTTTCGCACCGTGCCCGGCTCGGCCGACAAGGCCTATGGGCTCGACAAGGCGAACCTGTCCTGAGCGGGCTTGCCGGGTCGCGCAGGCGGCCCGGTGAAAAAACGCGAAACGCTGTCACAACATGCGCGCGCCGGACGTCTTGTGGTGATCCGCAACTCTGTTCGAGCCCGCCATGTCCCTGTTTCCCGATCATCGCGCCGCCGCCCGCCCGGGCGGCGACGACGTTTTCGCCGCCAGCTTCGCCACCAGCTACACGGGCGTGATCGCCTTCCTCGCGGTGGCGGCCGAAGGGAGTTTCGCGAAGGCCGGCGAGCGGCTCGGCATCGGCCGCTCGGCGGTCAGCCGCAACGTGCAGAAGCTCGAGGCCCAGCTCGACGCGCGCCTGCTGCTGCGCACCACGCGCTGCACCCAGCTCACGCGCGAGGGGCAGTTGTTCTACGAGCATTGCCGCCCTGGCATCGAGCAGATCGCACAGGCGCTCGACGAGATGCGCGAGCTGCGCAGCGGGCCGCCGCGCGGCGCCTTGCGCGTGCGCGCGGCCAGCGGCTTCGGCCGGCGCGTGGTGGCGCCGCTGCTGCGCGGCTTTCGCGAGCGCTATCCCGAGATCGCGCTCGACCTGCTGCTGCACGACGGGCCGCCCGATTTCGCCGCCGGGCGCATCGACGTGGCGTTTCGCGACGGCATCCTGGAGGACAGCCAGCTGATCGCCCGGCGGCTGATGCCGATGCGCCTGCTGGTCTGCGCCTCGCCCGCTTATGCGAGCCGCCACGGCCTGCCGCGCGATCTCGGCGAGCTCGCCGCGCATCGCTGCATCGGCCTGCGCGGCGCGGCGGGTTCGGTCGAAGCCTGGACGTTTCGCGCCGAGGGCGGCGTGCGTCGCGTCGTGCCCGAGGCGCGCCACGGCTTCAACGATCCCGAGCTGGCGATGCAGGCGGCCCTGGACGGCGAGGGGCTGGCGCAACTGCCGGCCTACCTGGCCTGCGAGGCCTTGCGCGAGGGACGGCTGCTGGCCTGCCTGGGCGCCTTCGCCGACGAGGATCGCGGCCACTATCTCTGCTATCCGAGCCGCAAGCACCTGCCCACGCGGATCCGCGTGTTCGTCGACTACATGAGCGAGGCGACGCGCGCGCTCGACTTCGATTGCGCGCCGGGGCTGCTGAGCTTGTCGGCCTGAGCGGCCGGCGGTTCGCGACGACAGGCAAGGGCGGCGCGATTGCATCGATTCCGTCGAGGTGGCGACGGTACGCCGGCATCGAGCGCGCGCGGCATAGGCAGGGCCGCCGCGCCGTGGCACCATGTGCGCTCTTTTTTTCCGCGCTTGCTGTTGCAGCGCCCGCTTCGCCACCGATCCGCCCGAACCGATGACCACCCAAGCCGCCTATTCGATCCAGCTCGCCGAGGGCAAGCACGAGGCCGCGCGCGAGCTGCTCGCGCGCAAGCTCGACGACTACAACAACCTCAATTCGGGACAGCCCGACAACACGCCGCTCGACCTGGTGGTCAGCGACCCGGCCACCGGCGAAGTGCTGGGCGGCCTGTCGGGACGCACCTCGCTGGGCGTGTGCTTCATCGACATGCTGTATCTGCCGCAGACGCTGCGGCGCGGCGGGGTGGGCAGCGAGCTGCTGGCCCGTGCCGAGGAGGAGGCGAGACGGCGCGGCTGCGACAACGCCGTGCTCTACACGATTTCGTTCCAGGCGCCGCGCTTCTACGAGAAGCACGGCTTTCGCGTGTTCGGCGAGGTGCCCTGCCAGCCGGCCGGCACCTCGCGCTACTTCATGATCAAGCCGCTCTGAAGCGCGGCGGGCTCAGTTGCCGTCGCCGACCAGGCCGGTGCGCTCCTGGGCGCCCCAGCGCTGGTTGCCGCGCAGGAAGTGCACCCAGCCGAGCGCGGCGCCGGTGTGGCGCAGCACCTGGAAGCTGAAGGGCTCCAGCACCGAGGCGACGAAGGCGATCGCCAGGCTCGATTGCTCGCGATAGCCGGTCCAGCGGCGATAGAGATGGATCGACCAGAGGTGGAAGGCGAAGTCGATCACGATCTTGGCCGCGATCACGCCCGAGATCGACAGCGCCACATGGAAGCGGTGCTCGACGAGGAACACGAACAGCAGCGCGATGGCGGTCAGGCCGTAGATCGGCTGCAGCGTGTCGAGCGCCTTGACCGGCAGCATCAGCATGCCGAGCTGGCCGTAGCGGCGGTTGCCGGTCATGTCGCGGTTCCAGTACTGGGTCTGCAGGAAGCCCGCGAACCAGCGGCGGCGCTGGCGCAGGAAGCTGCGCAGCGTGCCGGGCGCGTCGGTGTGCGCATGGGCGTCGCCGATCACGCGTACGCGCCAGGTCTCGCCGTGCTCGACCGCGTAGCGGCGCAGCCGGTGGATCAGTTCGTAGTCCTCCACGAGGCACTCGCCGTCGAAGCCGCCCACCTTGAGCAGCGCGTCGAGGCGGAAGCAGGCGAACGCGCCCGAGATCAGCAGCAGGCTGTCGGCGCGCATCCAGGCGAAGCGCGAGATGAAGTTGCGGATGTACTCGTAGGTCTGGAACCACTGGAAGAAGCGGCCCGACAGGGTGCGCGCGCAGATCGGCGTGAGGATGCCGGTGGCGGCCACCAGCGCCGGCTCGGCCGCGAAGGCGCGACGCATCGCGGCGCAGGCGTCGCGCGCCAGGCGCGTGTCGGCGTCCACCGTCATCACCGCGTCGGTCTCGATGTGCAGCAGCGCGGCATTGAGCGCGGCGGCCTTGCCGCCGTGCGGCACGCGCAGCCAGCGCAGGTTCGGGTGGGTCGTGCTGGGCGCGCTCAGCTCGCCGTCGGGGGCCTGCACCAGCCCGTATTGGTGGGTCAGCACGCCGATCGTGTCGTCGCTCGAGCCGTCGTCGGCAAAGATGATCTGCTGCAGCGGCTCGCTCTGCGAGAACAGGCCGTCGAGCGTCACCTTGATCACGCTGGCCTCGTTGTAGGCGGCCACCACCACGCCGAGGCTCGGCTGGCGAGCGCCGGGCGCGGGCCTGGCCGGCGCATGCAGGCGCGAGATCGGGCCGGCCAGCGGCAGGATCTTGAAGGCCACGAAGGACAGCAGCAGCGTGTCGTAGATCACGTAGGCGATGCCCACCGACCAGGACACCAGGCCCGGCACCAGGGCGCGCGTGAGCAGCAGCACCCATACGGCGATCGCGGTGCCGTGGATCAGCACGCTGGCCAGGGTGGTGCCGCGCGGCGTGAGGCGCGGCGACATGCGCGTGCGGGCCTGCTCGAGCGCTTCGCGCGCGGCCGCGACGGTGCCGTGGCTGCCGCTGCCGGCGGCGGGGCGCCGCGGCGGGTTCGACGGACGGTCCATGCGGGGCTCCCGGACGAGGGTGGAAGGAGGGCAGCTCACGGCAGCATCCGGCGCAGGACCGACTCGCGATCGAACAGCTCGTGCTTGAGCGCGCCGAGGATATGCATGGCGAGCACCACGTACAGCGCGTAGGCAGCCCAGGTGTGCATCGCGCCGAACAGGTCGTGCAGGTGATCCTTCACGGCGGGCGGCAGGCTCTCGATGAAGCCGAGGCGGAACCAGGGGATCACGTAGTAGAGAGACATCGGATGCGTGGCCGCGCCGTTCCAGGCCGAGTCGTGCAGCCAGCCGGTGATCGGTAGCGTGAACATCAGCACGTAGAGCAGGATATGGGCGACATGCGCGGCGCGCAGTTCCCAGCGGCGGAACCAGGCCGGCAGCGAGGGCGGGCGATGCGAGACGCGCCACAGCAGGCGCAGGATCGCTAGGCCCAGCACGGTGATGCCGATCGACTTGTGGATATCGATCGCGGGCCGCACCCAGGCATCGGGCATCGCGTCGGCCGACAGCGCGATCGCGACGTTGCAGAGGATGCCGAGTGCGATCAGCCAGTGCAGCACCATGGCCGTGCGCGTGTAGCGCGGCACGCTGCGGCTCGCATCGGCGGCCGGGCTGGCCTGGGACGGGGCACGTGAATTCATGTCGGTTCTGGTCTCGTGGTGGGGACGTCGGGGCCGGGTTCAGGGACGCTGCCGGTTCAGGGCGCGTCGCGGCCGGGCGACCGGGCCGCGCTCGCGGCGGCGGCCGGTCGCCATGGCCGGCTTACTGCTTGTCGGCGGCAACCTGGCCGCGGATCTCGCCGCCCGGGTTCTTCGCCGTGTGCACGTTGAAGTACCAGTTGCCGGCCAGCAGGCCGGCTTCCTGGGTGGCGCTCAGCGTGGCATGGCCGTCGATCGGGCTCGGCACGTCCTTCATGTCGATCGGGATCATCACGCCGGCGTTCTGGCCGACCGGCGCCGGGCCGTGGAAGTGCGCCATGGTGGCCGGGCCGGTCAGGTCCGAGTAGACCACGTGCCAGCTCAGTACCTTGGTGCTGGTGTCGTAGCTGCCGGTCAGCGTGCCGTGGCCGTCGCTTTGCTTGGGCGGCACTTCGGAGGCGGCGTTCAGCGTGGCGTGCACGGCCAGCGTGTCGGCGTGGGCGGACAGCGAGGCGCCGAGGCCGAGGAGGCTCAGCGAGGCGATCAGCAGGGCGCGGTGCGGGATCAGTTTCATGGTGTGGTCGGTGGGTCGTTTGCGTTGAGGGAGCCGGGCGGACGCAGTTCTCGTCCGCTCCCTTGCATAACGCGCGCGGCCGGGGGTTTATTCCATCGCCTCGGGCTGGCATCGGTCACGTCGCGCGAGGTCTGGGTGCCGGATCGGCCCGCGCGTGCATGACAGGTTCATGCATTAGCGCATAGATTCGCGCGGCTCGCAGCGGCCGCGTCGAACGCTCGTATTACCGGGGGTTGCGAGCGCGGCGCCTTGCTTGTCAGGAACGTAAGCGGGGCTCTGTTTCGCAGGACTGATCAAAGGAATTCGAAAGCAGGACGTAAACGAAAGCGGGGCATCGGGCGCCGCGTCGACGCCCGATGCCCCGCCGTCTCGTACCGTGCCTCAGCCGGCGTGCGCCGGGGCCGCCGCCGGCAGCGCGGAATAGAGCGGCGCCGCGCCGGGCGCCGAGATGCGCTGCGCGACCAGGGCCAGGTCGGCGTCGCCGGGCTGGCCGATCAGCGCGTAGGCGAGCGTCGATTGCCGCCAGTTGACCACGTCCATCTGCGCGATGCTGCGCGAGGCGATCGCCTGGTCGGGCTTGGCCTCCTTCATCACGCACAGCGCGATCGGCGCGCCGTGCTCGGGCAGGTAGACGATCTGTACCAGCGGGCGGCCCTCGAAGCGCAGCCGCTGCACGCGCTTGAACGTGAGGCCGGCCGCGCGCAGGTCGGGGATCGTCATGTCGAAGCCGTCGACCCGGCGGATCTCGTCGAGCGTGCTGGCCGTCGCGGCCGGGTCGGCGTTCACCGAGGCCAGCGTGTCGCGCGAATAGAGCTGCTGGTAGCCGGCGGCCGCGGCGATCCAGGTGCGCGGGGTCGAGCCCGCGCCGAACGGCGCGTCGAGGCCGACAGCGCCCGGCGCGAACTGCAGGATGCCGCGGCACAGGAAGGCGCCGGCCACGAAGGCGACCGCGAGCCAGGCCGGTGCCACGCGCAGGCGCGAGCGCGGCGGCGCGGAGCCGG
>NZ_VWWK01000154.1:0-16770 GCF_011753035.1 Burkholderia sp. Ax-1720
CGGCGCGCAGCGCGGTGCTGGCGCTGCCCATCGGCATCGCCAGCTCGAAGCCGCCGCGCACCGCCAGGTAGGCGCGCACGCCGCTGCGGCGGCGCTCGAAGCTCAGCGTGCTGCCGACCGGCGCGACCACGGCGCGCTCGCGCGGCAGCGGCTGCTCGTCGAGCCATGCGTCGAGGTCGGCGCCGCACACGGCGATCACGGCGGCGCGATGAAAGCGCAGCGTGGGGCCGGTCAGCGTGATCTCGAGCGTGGCCTCGCCGGGCGCGTTGCCGACCAGCGCGTTGGCGAGCCGGTGCGCGCGCTCGTCCATCGCGCCGTTGGCCGGCACGCCCAGATGCTGGTAGCCGCAGCGCCCCAGGTCCTGGAACGAGCTGAGCGCGCCGGGACGGATCACCTCGATGCTCATGCGGCCTTCCTCGGGAGATGTTCGTTGGCGGCGCGGAATTCGTCCTCGCCGATCGGCACGAAGCGCACGCGGTCGCCCGCGGCCACCAGGCAGGGCGTCTCGCGGGTGGCGTCGAACAGCGTCAGCGGGGTGCGGCCGATCACGTTCCAGCCGCCGGGCAGCATGCTCGGGTAGATCACCGACTGGCGATTGGCCAGGCCCACCGAGCCCGAGGCCACCGAGGTGCGCGGCGTGGCGCGCCGCGCCACCGCCAGCGCCGGATCGAACAGGCCGAGGTAGGGGTGCCCCGGCGCGAAGCCGAGCATCATCACGTCCACCAGGCTCGCGCTGTGGCGGCGAATCACTTCGGATTCCGTGATGCCGCAGGCCTGGGCCACGCCGGCCAGGTCGGGGCCGTGCAGGCCGCCGTAGCAGACCGGGATCTCGATCACGCGGCCCGCCCCGGCTTGCTCGGCATGGCCCGCGCCGGCCTGCCAGGCCTCGGCCAGGCAGGCGCCGACCAGGCGTTCGAGCGCGGCATAGGGCGAGCCGTCGGCGCGCGTGAAGGGCACCCGCTCCAAGGCGTAATGCACGCCCACGGTGGCCATCGCCGGCACGATGTCGAGCACGAAGGGCAGGCGCGCCGCGCCGATCGCGGCCGCCGCGCGGCGCGCCGCCAGATTGGCGCGGCGCAGGTCCGGCGCATGCAGGTCGACGATCAGCAGGCGCTCGCCCGAGGGCGCGAGCGTCCAGCGCGTGGCGTCGTCGGCAGCGGCCGGCTGGGCGGGGAGTGAGTGGCGCATCGCGGGCGTGGCGTGACGTGGCTCGGGCGGCGGGGCGTGCTTACTTCGCGAACAGCGAATCGATGTTCGCGAAGGCCTTGAATTCGAGCGCATTGCCCGACGGATCGAGGAAGAACATGGTGGCCTGCTCGCCCACCTCGCCCTTGAAGCGCACGTGCGGCTCGATGATGAACTTCATGTCGGCGCCCTGCAGCCTGGCCGCGGCCTCCTCCCATTGCGACATCGACAGCACCACGCCGAAGTGGCGCACCGGCACGGCATCGCCGTCGACGGCGCTGGTATGGCGATGGCCGCATTCCTCGGGCGCGAGGTGCGCGACGATCTGGTGGCCGTAGAAATTGAAGTCGACCCACTCGGGCGCGCTGCGGCCCTCGGGGCAGCCGAGCAGCTCGCCGTAGAACTCGCGCGCGCTGGCGATGCTGTGGACCGGGAAGGCCAGGTGGAAGGGCGGCTGGGAAAGGGGCGCGGTGCTCATGTCGAGATCCATTGCGGGGTGTTTCGAATCGAGGGGCGCGTGCCGGCCGGCTCGATGGCGGTGCCGGTCACGCAGGATGAGAGCCAGTCTATGCATGACAAAATTCGCTGAAAAACGATATATTTTGTGACTTGGCATAAATAATTTCGATCAATCGAACCATGATCCGCGAGCTGAAGACCTTTCTTTCGGTGGTGCGCTACGGCACCTTCGCGCGCGCCGGCGCCCAGGTGGGCCTGACCCAGTCGGCGGTCAGCGCGCAGATTCAGCGGCTGGAGGACGAGCTCGGCTTCACGCTGTTCGATCGCACCGGCCGCTCGGCCACGCTGAACGCGGCGGGGCGGCGCACCGTGGAGCGCGCCGAGGAACTGCTGGCCGCCTATGCGCGCCTGGCCAACGAGGGCGCGGCGGAGCCCGACACGGGGCTGCTGCGGATCGGCGCGATCGCCTCGGCGCAGACCTCCCTGCTGGTGCAGGCCATCGCGCTGTTCCGCGAACGCGCGCCGGGCTGGCGCGTGCGCGTGATGCCGGGCGTGTCGCTGAACCTGCTCGCGCAGGTCGATTCGGGCGAGGTGGACGGCGCGGTGCTGATCAAGCCGCCGTTCGCGCTGCCGGCCGAACTGCAGTGGCGCGCGCTGGTGCGGGAGCCCTTCACGCTGCTGGTGCCGCGCGCGCAGCGCAATGGCGACTGGCGTGCGCTGCTCAAGAGCGAACCCTTCATCCGCTACGACCGGAATTCCTTCGGGGGCCGAATCGTCGAGCGCTGGTTGCGCAAGATGCGCCTGAACGTGCAGGACGTGGTCGAGCTCGACGAGCTGCAGGCCATCGTCGAGCTGGTGGCGCGCGGCGTCGGCGTCGCCCTGGTGCCGCAGGCGGCGGCGCTGCGGATTCCGCGCACGGCGGTGGCGCTGCCGCTCGACGGCGATCCGCCGAGCCGCGAGATCGGCTACGTCGAGCGCACGGCGGGCGAACGGCCGGCGGCGGCGGCGACCTTCGCGGCCTGCGTGGCCGCCGCCGCCGAGGCCTCGCAGGCCGGGAAGGCGGCCGAGGCTCGATGAGGGCCTTGAAAGCCTTGAAAGCAAACCGCCGCCGGCGGCGCTTGCCGATGCATCAGTAGGGATATCCGGGCCGCCCCGGGCTTGCCGGGCAGCGCTGCGAGCCCCGCCCGGCAAGGCTCGCCGGGTATTTGTTCTTCATATGGAAACACTGTTATCGCGATTTAAGTGTTAACCCTAGGTTTCGATGCGTCCTACACTTCAGTCCATCGGTTGAGCAACACAGCGACCGAATGCACAACACCCTGGAGGTATCGATCATGAAGAACCTGATTCAAGCCGTCGCCATCGCAGCCGCTCTCGTGGTTCCCGCCGCTGCATTCGCCCAGACCCAATCGAATGGCGCCGTGACGCGTGCCCAGGTGCGCGCCGAACTGGTGCAGCTCGAGCAGACCGGCTGGCGTCCGGCCGCGGGCTCCGATCCGCGCTATCCCGACGACATCCTGGCAGCCGAGAAGAAGGTGGCCGCGCTGAACGGCGCCGACACCAGCGGCTACGGCGGCGTCAGCAACAAGGTGCAGGCCGGCAGCCCGATCGGCCGCGGCGTCTCGAAGTCCGACTGGGACGCGATGTACAGCCATCCCTGAGCACGGCATCGTGATCGCGGGCGGCGAGCTTGCCGATTCAGTCAGTGATGCGAAATGATCGTATTCGATCGGAGCCGGCCGCGATGCAGGTGGTGAGTAGTGAGTGGTGGTAGCTGGTGAGTGGTAGTGGTTGAGGTCGCAGTCGTGGTTGTCTTGCAGCAGTTGGCGGTTGAAGTCGCAGCAGGTAGCACGCAAGTTCGTAGCAGGAAGTACGCAGTGAGTGCCGTTGAAGCAAGCTGTAGCCGTTGTGTTGGAAGCAATGAAGCCATGCAGTGAGTGGTGAGTGCTAGTCGAACGGGCGGCGCCTTGCGTCGCCCGTTCTCCATTCCAGGCTCGGCCATCGCCTATCGCAAATACGGCGCGGCATTCATGCATTCTCATCATTTCGGTATTATCGATTTGATATAAATCGCCGATTTATCGGTTCGCCGCGTGATTGGCGGTTGCCTCATTTCGCCCGGATTTCCAGTGCCGGCGCGTCTTTTCCCGTTACTCCCGAATCTCCCCGCCATCCGGCGTTTCCAGCCCGGAATCGCCGGTCGAACGCACGTCGCCGGCCGAGTGTCGTCTGTATCCGACACTTTCCCTTGGAATCGTTTACGTTGCGCCGACGTATCGATATATTTCGGCAGATATTTCGACGTCAACCCGCCGCGCTGCCGATATCCCCGGGCGCGGCCTGTCCCGTGCCCTCGCGGCGAAGGACGGCTGGTCCGATCGACCGCGCGCCGTCCCGGGGCTCGATGTCCTCCATGACGTTTCACCGGGTTCGACCGATCGCGGGCCGCATGGCTCGCGAGGCACGCTTGCGCGCGCAAGCTTCGCGCGCGGGCCGCGTCGAGCACGATGTTTTTGGTTTTTCCATCGCGTCGCGGGCGCCGGCTTCGGTCGGCCGCGCGCGGCGCCACCCTCATCAGGAACAACAATGAAGAAGACCATCGCCCTGGCGGCACTCGGCGCATTCGGCGCCGCGGCTCATGCACAGAGCAGCGTCACGCTGTACGGCGTGATCGACGCGGGGATCACCTATACCAACAAGGCGGCTACCGCCAGCGGCCACGACAAGCTGGTCAAGTACGGCGACGGCGTCGCGCAGGGCAGCCGCTGGGGCATCCGCGGCAGCGAGGACCTGGGCGGCGGGCTCAAGGCGATCTTCGTGCTCGAGAGCGGCTTCAGCAGCGGCGACGGCACGCTGGGCCAGGGCGGCGCGCTGTTCGGCCGCCAGGCCTACGTGGGGCTGTCGAAGTCGAATGTCGGCACGCTGAGCTTCGGCCGCCAGTATTCGTTCTCGACCGACATCATCGGCGCGAACTACTCGGCCGGCAGCCAGACCGTGGCCGGCAACTACGCCTACCATATCAACGATCTCGACCAGCTCACCTCCAGCCGCATCAACAACGCGGTCAAGTTCAGCAGCGCGAACTTCTCGGGCCTGACCTTCGGCGGCCTGTACGGCTTCTCGAACTCGACCAGCTTCGCCGGCTCGCCCACGGTGGGCACCACCCAGGGCTCGTCGAGCACCTACAGCTTCGGCGCGAACTTCGCCCAGGGCCCGTTCAGCATCGGCGCGGCCTATACCAACATCCGCTTCCCGAACGCGGCCGCGCCGGCCTTCAGCGTCAGCATCGCCAACGCCAACACGGCCGGCCTGCGCGACCTCGAGACCTTCGGCGTGGGCGCGCGCTACACGGCCGGCCCGGCGCTGGGCTGGGTGAACTGGACGCACACGCGCTTCGAGCCGCTCAACGCGGCCGCCTCGACGCTGAACAACTACGAAATCGGCGGCAAGTACCAGGTCACGACGCCGCTGGCGGCCAGCCTGGCCTATACCTTCTCGGATCTCGACGGCGGCTTCGACGGCCGTTGGCACCAGCTCAGCGGCGCGCTCGACTACGCGCTGTCCAAGCGCACCGACGTCTACCTGCTGGCGATCTACCAGCACGCGGCCGGCAGCAACGTGGTGAACGGCCGCTCGGTGCCGGTGCAGGCCGAGATCGGTTCGTCCTCGTCCTTCATCGGCAATGCCGGCGCGAACTCGCAGTTCGCCACGCGCGTGGGTATTCGCCACCGCTTCTGATCGAGGCCGGGGCAGGGCGCTCGCCCTGCCGAGGGGCGGGAAAAGCATCGGGCGGGACCGGCAACGGTCCCGCCCGATGTCCTTGATGCGCGGCGCGCCATGAAAAACGCCGCGCACGGCGAGCTGCCGGCGCGGCGCGAGGATGCGCGCAGGCGCGCGCGTTTCAGCGGTTCACGAGCTGCTTCGGGTAAGCCAGCGCGAGCGCGCAGCCCACCAGCATGCAGACCGCGAAGCCGTACAGGCCGGCGCTCTGGGTATGGAAGGTGTCGCGCAGCCAGCCGATGAAGTAGGTGCTGCCGAAGCCGCCCAGGTTGGCCAGCGAGCAGGCGAAGGCGATCCCGCCCGCGGCGGCGGCGCCCTTCAGGAACATCGAGGGCAGCGACCAGACCACCGGCATCGCCGCGGCCGCGCCGGCATTGACCAGCGAGAACAGGATCAGGGTGCCCAGCGTGCCGTGCGGCGCGGCGGCCGCGATCACCAGCGAGACGGCCGCCACCGCGAAGGGCACCACGATATGCCAGCGACGCTCGCGCGTGCGATCCGAGCTGGCGCCGCAGTAGAGCGTGGCGAGCACCGCCGCCGCGTTCGGGATCACCATCAGCCAGCCGATCTGGTAGGCGTCCTTGACGCCGGTGTCGCGCAGGATGGTGGGCAGCCAGAAACTCACCGCGTAGAGCCCGAGCAGCACGCACAGGTCGATCATGCCGAGCGCCCAGACCTTCGGGTCGGTGAAGGCGCGCAGCAGCGCGTGGCTCTTGTGGCCGCCCGCGTCGCTGTCGAGATTGGCGCGCAAGGTCTTCTTCTCGTCCTCGGCCAGCCAGGCGGCGGTCTCGATCGAGTTCGGCAACCAGCGCAGCACCGCGAAGCCGAGCGCGATCGAGGGCAGCGCTTCCAGCAGGAACAGCCACTGCCAGCCGCCCAGGCCGTGCGCGCCGTCGAAGGCGCGCATGATCCAGCCCGAGATCGGGCTGCCCACCATGCTCGACAGCGGCAGGCCGACCATGAACAGCGCGACGATGCGGGCGCGACGCGCGTCGGGGTACCACTGCGTCAGGTACAGCAGCACGCCGGGCAGGAAGCCGGCTTCGGCCGCGCCGAGCAGGAAGCGCAGCACGTAGAACTGGGTCGGCGTCTTCACCAGCAGGGTGGCGCCCGACAGGATGCCCCAGGTGATCATGATCCGAGCGATCCAGAGCTTGGCGCCCACGCGCTGCAGCACCAGGTTGCTCGGCACCTCGAACAGGATGTAGCCGGCGAAGAACAGCCCCGCGCCGAGCCCGTAGATCGAATCGCTGAACTTCAGCGCGTCGAGCATCTGCAGCTTGGCCAGGCCGATGTTGATGCGGTCCAGGTAGGCCGCGAAATAGCAGAGACAGAAGATCGTGACGAGACGGATCGTGACCTTGCGGTACAGCGCCGCGTGTTGCGCCGGGGCGGCCGGCACGGCCGCGTTCGGATGAGTCGTTGACATGGGACTGCCCCTGTTCGGATAGGACGGTTGGGTTGGTGCCGGTCGCTACGGTCACTTGCGCGATGACGCCCGGGAGTCTGTATATCACGCCATTTAATGAGCGTACACACTACAAAAACCGGCCTGGAACGAGAGCCGGGAAACGATCCTCCGCAATCTCTTTATAGGCGCTGGATGCCTTGTTTTGCTAGGTGTTTTCATCAATGCCGGATCGGTGCACGGGTCTCGGTGCGGCGTGATCGGCTTGCACCCGGATAGTGCGAGTACGCCATAAATTGAAGCGTGTACATCATGATTCGATGCCCGTGAACTGCATGCATCTTCCGTGCCTGTTCGCGCCGTGGCGCGTGACACCTGATGCAGGCGCGACGACGGGCGAATCCCGTGAGGAATACGAAACTCGAGGGTGTACACTTCCTCACTTTCGACCCCGGGCCGCCAGGCCTCGCCGTTCATGCCGTCCTCCCGCGATTCCTACGATTTTCACGACCAGATCGGCCATCTGCTGCGACGCGCCTACCAGCGCCACGTCGCGATCTTCCAGGAGGCGATCCCGGATTCCGACCTGACGGCCGCGCAGTTCGTCACGCTCTGCACGGTCAAGGAAACCAGGGGCTGTTCGCTGAACGACATCGTCAAGGTCACGGCGATCGACCAGGCCACCATCCGCGGCGTGGTCGAGCGGCTCAAGGTGCGCTCGCTGGTGGAGGTGCTGCCCGATCCGAGCGACGGGCGCAAGCTGCTGGTGCGCGCCACCGCCGCCGGGCTGGCGCTGATCGATCGCACCGTGCCCTTCGCCAAGCAGGTGACCGAGCGCACCTATGGGGCGCTGAACGTCGGCGAGCGCGTCGCGCTGCAGTACCTGCTCAACAAGATGCTGGAGAGCGACGGCGAATGAGCGTCGGCGCCGCGCTGCTCGGGCGCGGCGTGCCGCGACGCGAGGCCGGCATGAGATGCGATGCGAGGTTCGGCATGTCTCTGCGCGCTTGCCTGCGTTCGTCTGCCTCGGGCGGCATCAATCGACGCCAACCACGCCAGGCAGCACCGACCGGCGCCTGATGGCGCGCGGCGCGCTCAGGCACGCTCCGGCGCCGACGCTTCCAGCAGGCGGCCGGCGGCGCGCAATCCTTCCCTCACCGTCTCCGCATTGAAAGGCGGCGCGTACAGGCGCACGCCGGTCGCGTCGAAGATCGCATTGGCGAGCGCGGCCGGCCCCGGCACCGAGGCCGATTCGCCCGCGCCGAGCGGCGGCTCGCCCTGGCGCGGCATCAGCACCACGTCCACGGCGGGCAGCTCGGGGAAGGTCAGGATCGGGTAGCTGGCCCATTCGCGCGCGGCCACCTTGCCGTCCACGAAGCGCACGCGCTCCTTCAGCGAGCGGCTCAGCACCTGGATCACGTTGCCGTGGATCTGGTGGCGCACGCCGTCGGGGTTGATCATGGTGCCGGTGTCCTGGCCGACCGTCACGCGCTCCACTCGTATCTCGCCCGTCACGCGATCCACCAGCAGCTCGACGATCCAGGCCGACCAGGCCGCGCCGAAGCCGGGGAAGCGGCTGTGCACGTAGCGCGCGTAGGCGATGCCGCGTCCGCGCGCGAGCCGCGCCGCGTCGGGCCTCGCCTGCGGCCGCGGCACCCAGCCGGCGCGTTGCGCCACCGCCTGCAGCAGCTCGGCCGCGCGCGTGTCGGCCAGGTGGCGCAGCCGGAATTCCAGCGGGTCGACGCCGGCCAGCGCCGCGCACTCGTCGGCGAAGGCGTCGTGGGCGAAGGAGTTCGGCAGCGCGGACACGCCGCGAAACCAGGAGGAGCGCACCAGCGGTGCGAGGTCGTCGCAGACGAAGCGCCGGTTCGGGCTCTCGTAGGGCGATACCGCCGTGCGATCGCCCATCTCGAACACGCGCGGCTCGGCGGGGATCGTGCCGGTCAGCAGCGAGGCCAGCAGCGGCGCGTCGTTGGACGGGTAGCGGGTGGCGAAGTCGTAACCGAGCAGGCGGCCCTCGCGGCTCACGGTGCCGGTGACCGAGACCACCTGGCCGGTGCCCTTGGGCTCCCACAGATGTTCGTCGGCGCGCGTGAGCTGCACGCGCACCGGGCGGCCGACCGCGCGCGAGAGCAGCAGCGCGTCGCCGCAGACGTCGTCGGCGCCGTTGCGGCCGTAGCAGCCGGCCGCCTCCATGCGCACGATGTCGAGGTCGGCCTCGTCGCGGCCGACCAGGGTGGCGAGGTCGTAGCGCAGCGTGACGGGGTTCTGCGTGCCGGACCACACGGTGATGCGGCCTGCTCCCGCGGCGCGATAGTCGGCCAGCGCGCAGGACGGGCCGATCGAGCCGTGCAGCTGGTAGGGCCAGACGTAGGTGCGCGAGAGGGTGATCGCGCCGGGCGTGTCGCGCGCCGCCTCGACATCGCCTTCCTCCAGCAGCGGGCGGCGCGTGGCCGGCGCGGCCTCGATCGCCGCGCGCGGATCGTCGAGCGAGGGCAGCGGCGGCAGCGGATGCCAGCGCACGCGCAGCTCGCGTGCGGCGCGCATCGCCTGTTCCTCGCGCTCGGCCACCACGCCGACGAAATCGCCCAGCGTCACCACCGCGACGATGCCGGGCAGATGGGCGATCGACTCGCGCTCGACGCCGGCCAGCAGGCGGCCGACGAAGGGGCCGCTGTCCAGGCCGCTGTAGGGCGGGCGGATCACGCGGCCGTGCAGCATGCCGGGCACGCGCATGTCGTGCACGAAGGTGAGCTGGCCGGTGGCCTTGGCGGGCAGGTCGACGCGCGGCGACGAGCGGCCGATCACGCGGTAGCGCGACGGGTCCTTGACGGGCGTGTCGAGCTCGAGCTCCAGCGCGAGGCGCAGGCCGCTGACCAGTTCCGCGAAGCTCAGGCGCCGGCTTGCGTCGATCGGGCTGCCGCGCTGATCCTTGCCATCGCCATCGCCATCGCCATCGCCATCGCCATCGCCATCGACGATCGAAACGACACCGCCGTCGCTCGCGAGCCGTGCGAGCGGCACGCCCAGCCGCGCGGCGGCCAGTTCGAGCAGCTTGTGGCGCGCCTGGGCGGCCGCCGCGCGCAAGGGCTTGGCGGAGATCTGGATGGTCGCGCTGGCGATCGTCGGGCCCTGGTTCGGTGTCGCCGCCGTGTCGCCCAGCAGCATCTCGACCTGGGACGGCAGCAGGTCGAGTTCCTCGGCGACGATCTGGCCCAGCGAGGTGCGGATGCCGGTGCCGAGGTCGACGTGGCCGTTGAAGGCGAGCACGCGGCCGTCGTCGAGGATCGCGACGAATACCTCGGCCACCTCGGGCGTGTACGAGGACAGGCTGCCGGGCTGGCCCGGGGCAGGCCTGACGGGGGCCGCGGGGCGCCGGATCACGCTCAGGCAGCCGTCGCGGGCAAGCAGTTCGGAGCGGTTCACGGGCATCGGTTCCGCGAGGAGGGAGGAAGGCCGGACGACGGGGCGCGAGGCGCGCCGGCATCCGGCAATCTAGTTGGCCAAAACGCGCCGGTCAATCTTGCGGGCGGGTCGGGGCGATGAATCGAGCCGGTCAATTCAGCCCCGCCGGCCTTCAGCGGCGAGGGCGAATGCGGCTTCGACCTCGACCTCGACCTCGACCTCAGCGCGCCGCCTGCACCGCCTCGATCGCGGCGATCGCCTCGTCGAGCGGCATCACGGCCGCGTACTTCTGCGCCATGTCGAACAGGTTGGCCTCGTGCGGGGCGATCGCGCGGTCGCCCACGCAGTCCGACAGCACGAAGGGCCGGAAGCCGAACGACATCGCGTCCACCACGCTGGCGCGCACGCAGCCGCTGGTCACCGCGCCGGCCACCAGCAGGGTGCGCACCGCGCGCTGGGTGAGCCAGGGCGCGAGCTGGGTGCCGAAGAAGGCCGAGGGCACCTGCTTGCGCACCACCAGCTCGCCGGCCGCGGGCGCGAGCTCGGGGACGATCTGGCTGTTCGGGTGATCCTCGGTGAGGGTGGCCATGCCGGGCACCTTCAGCGAGAACACGTTGTCGTCGCTGCCGTCCTCGGCATAGACGATGCGGCTGTGCGCGACCGGCCAGCCGCGTTCGCGCGCGATCGCCAGCGCCTGGCGCGTGCGCGCGATCGCGGCCGGGATGTTGCCGCCGCCGAAGGTGGCGGGATCGGCGAAGCCGACCACCAGGTCGATGATCAGCAGGCCGATGTTGCCGGCCGGCGGCAGCGGCGTGCCGAAACCCTGCTGGCGGTAGACGCCGGCTTCGGCGTGGCGGGACAGTGTATCGATGGTGCTCATGCGCGGGCCTCGTCAGGCGGGTTGGTCGAGCACGCGCCCGTCGCGCACCACGACCTCGTCGTCGAGTTGCACGGTGCAGTGGCGCAGGGGAATGTCGATATGGCAGGTGGTGGTGCGATCGCCGCCGCCCTCGTTGTTCGGGCCGAGCGAGAACAGGAAATTGCCCTCGAAGGCGCGCGCGTCCATGCCGATGGTGGCCTCGCGATCGTAGAGGCCCAGCGTGGACCAGCGCGCGCGCGGCTGCAGCCCCCAGCCGATATGCGAGATCGCATAACCTTCGGGATCCTGGAAGGTCTCCATGTAGTCGCGCAGCAGCGCGGCATCCACGCCGCCCTCGATGCGGGTGGCGTAACCGCCTTCCACCGTCAGCACGATCGGCTCGGAAACATAGTGCTTCTGCGGCAGCAGGATGTCGCCGCGGTCGATCACGATGGTGCCGTGCGCGCCACGGTCGTTCGGGAAGGTCAGCGCGAAGCCGCTCGGCCAGTGGTCCCAGCGGCCCGGCTCGTCGACGTAGCCGTATTCGGCGGTCGGCCCGAAATCGCCGAGCGGGCAGACCAGCGCGGTGCCGGCCGGCGAGCTGACGCGCATCTCGCGCGCGGCCGAGATCTTCGCGGTGGCGGCCAGCACGCGCGTGCGGTCGCCCTCGGTGGGCACCAGGCGCGCCAGCACCTCGGGCGGCTCGACGGCCAGCAGGATCTTGGTGCCGGACTTCAGGATGTCGTGCTGCTCCGGGGAGAACAGCAGGGTCATCAGGTCGAGCACCAGGTCGCTGGCCTTCAGGGCCGCGATCGCGGCGCGGTTGCCGGTCAGCGGCGTGGTGCCGAGATAGGCCAGCGAATCGCGGCTGAAGGCCTTCTCGCCGTTCACGGGCGGCAGGTCCAGGCGGTTCACGATCGCCCCCATCTGCTGGGTGGCGATCAGCGCGCAGGACAGCGTCTGCGGATGGGTGGAGGAACTGGTGAGGATCGTCACGGTCTGCCCCGCCTCGAGGCGCGACAGCGTCAGCACGCGCTTCCACGCGTCGATCAATTGGAAATCGCTAATCGGCATGTTCGGCTCCGTTCGAATCAGGCAGCGTCCGTGGCGTCCGTGGCGGGCAGCAGCGGCGCGCCGAGGAAATCGCCGAAGGCCGCGTAGAAGCCGGCCGCGTTGTCCCAGGGAATCATGTGGCCGGCGCCCGGCACGCGCACATGGCGCATCGCCGGGGTGGCGCGCTGCAGCTCGGCCACGTCCTCGTCGCGCACCACGTCGCCGCGCTCGGCGGTGATCAGCAGCGAGCTCACGCGCAGCCGCGCCGCGTCGGCATGGAAATCGTCCTGGTGGAAACCTTCGTAGGAGGCCAGCACGGCGCGCTCGTCGCAGGTGTGCAGCCATTCGGCGCGCAAGCGCAGTTCCTCGTCGGTCCAGCTCGGGCAGAAGGCGCGCATGCCCTCGGCGTCGGTGCCGGCACGCGCCAGCGCCATCGAGTCGACGTACCAGGGCAGCTTGCCCGGGTATTCGCGGCGGCCCGGCCCCGAGACGGGCGGATCGACCAGCACCACCGATTCGAGGCCCGCCTCGATCCGCAGCGCGGCGCGCGCGGCGATGCGCGCGCCCATCGAATGGCCGACCAGCACATGGCGTTCGAGCTTCAGCGCCGCGGCCAGCGCGGCCACGTCGGCGGCCTGCGCGTCGAGGCTGTAGTCGAGCGTGTCCGAGGCGGAGGACAGGCCGCGGCCGCGCACGTCGATCACATAGGTGTCGAAGCGCGCGCCGAACACCTCGCCGACGAAACCCCAGGTGACGGCCGGGCTGGTGATGCCGGGGATCAGGATCACGGCGGGCCGCGCGGCGCGCTCGCCGCTCGCGCCGCCGTAGCGCAGATAGTGCTGGCGGATGCCGTTGGCGTGGACGTTGGCGCCGTACAGGAAGGTGGAGCTCATGATGGCGGCCTCGCTCAGTAGGCGCCCGACAGCAGCGCGCCGGCACCCGGCACGATCGGCTCGAGGTCGAGTTCGCGCAGGATCGAGTAGGTGGTGGCGATCGCGGCGGTGATCACCGGCTTGCCCGTCATCGCCTCGACCTTGGCCACCGCCGGCAGCGAGGGCATCTGCACGCAGGCCGACAGCACGATCGCGTCGGCATCCTGGTAGGGCAGGCTCTTGACGATCTCGGGCAGGCGCGCCGGATCGTGGCGGCCGACGTCGAGGTTGTCGGGGATCTCGAGCGCGCGCCAGGCGATCACTTCGTAACCTTCGTGGCCGATGTAGTCGACCACCAGCTCGGTGAGCGGCTTCATGTAGGGCGCGACCACCACGATCTTCTTCGCGCCGATCACCTTCAGCGCATCGACCAGCGCGCCCGCGCTGGTCAGCACCGGCGCCTTGGCGCCGTTCTCGGCGGTGTGGCGCGTCAGGCGCTCCTGCGAGACGCGGTGGTAGCCGCGGCCCATCGCCATGATGGCCACCAGGCAGGCGTAGCCGAGCACGTCGACGCGCGCGTCCGACAGCTCGAGCGCGCAGCGATCGGATTCGGCATCCATCGCGGCCAGCTCCTCCTTGACCACCTTCTTCATGCGCATGCGGCTCGAATGGAAGGTGAAGCGCTCCGGGCGGATCGCCTCGCGCAGCCGCAGCATCGCGGGGATCTCGGTTTCCATGGTGGTGTTCGAGCTCGGCACGATCTGGCCGATGCGGAAGGTGCGGGTCATCAGGGGCTCCTGGGCTGCGAATGGATGGCGTCGGGTTGGCGTCGGGCGGCGTCGCGTCGATGCCGGGCCGGCATCGGCGCCGGGCGATCGCCGGATTTGAGGCAAAGTCTAGCGTGTACGTTTGAATATCACAACGTCTCAAAAATGCCGGAAGCTTAAGGGTAATCCCTTGAATCGCTGGGTATTCGATCGATATTGGTGCGGGAGGCGTGCCCGGATACGGTGCGAAAATTTTTGCTTGTGCGAATATTTTGCAGTGTGTACGCTAGATTTCATCGTAACCAGCCGCCGTGGCCGACCGTCCCGCCGCCGGCGCTCAGATGAGGAGATTCCGATGAAGCAACCCCGTATCGCGATCGTGGGCGCCGGCCTCGGCGGCACCGCCGCCGCCGCGCTGCTGCAGCGCAGCGGCTACGACGTGCGGCTCTACGAGCAGGCGCCGTCGTTCTCGCGGCTCGGCGCCGGCATCCACCTCGGCCCGAACGTGATGAAGATCATGCGCAGGATCGGCTGCGAGGACGCGCTGAACGCGATGGGTTCGCATCCGGATTTCTGGTACAGCCGCGACGGCATCACGGCCGAGGTCATGTCGCAGATCCCGCTCGGCGATTTCGCGCTGAAGACCTACGGCGCGAGCTACCTGACCGTGCATCGCGGCGATTTCCACGCGCTGATGACCCAGGCCGTGGCGCCGGGCACCATCGCCTTCGGCCGCAAGCTCACGGCGATCGAGGACACCGGCAGCGAGGTGCGTCTCACCTTCGACGACGGCACCGTGGAGACGGCCGATATCGCGATCGGCGCGGACGGCGTGAATTCGCGGCTGCGCGAGCACCTGCTCGGCGCCGAGCCGCCGCGCTACACCGGCTACGTGGCGCATCGCGCGGTGTTCCCGGCCTCGCTGCTCGACAACAAGCCCTACGACATGTGCGTGAAGTGGTGGTCGGGCGACCGCCACATGATGGTCTACTACGTCACCGAGAAGCGCGACGAGTATTACTACGTGACGGGCGTGCCGCAGGCCGAGTGGCCGGCCGGCGTGTCGATGGTCGACAGCAGCCGCGATGAGATGCGCGAGGCCTTCGACGGTTTCCATCCCGACATCCAGCACCTGATCGACGTCTCGCCCTCGATCACCAAGTGGCCGCTGCTCGAACGCGATCCGCTGCCGCTCTGGAGCCGCGGCCGGCTGGTGCTGCTCGGCGATGCCTGCCATCCGATGAAGCCCCATATGGCGCAGGGCGCGGCGATGGCGATCGAGGACGCGGCGATGCTCGCGCGCTGCCTCGACGAGGTCGGCATCGTCGACTACGCGAACGCCTTCGCGCTCTACGAGGCGAACCGCGCGGCGCGCGCCTCGAAGGTGCAGCTGGTCTCGCACAACAACACCTGGCTGCGCACCAACGAGGACCCGGCCTGGGTGTTCGCCTATGATGTGTTCGGCGTGCCGCTGGAGGCGCCGAGCCGCGAGCCGGTGGCCGGCTGAGGCGGTAGCGGCAAGGGGCGCTGGCCGGGCGCCCCGCGCATCGAGGGGGCGGCGAGGCCTGACGGAGGTTCGAGGCCGCCCCGGCCGGAATTTCGGCGAGGTATAACGGAATCGCGCGGCCTGCGCCGCGCGGAGTTGCCTGCCGGCTCGCGCGTCTGCCACGCGCGTCGGCCTATTGAATCGAGTCTGTCATGTCGCATTCCGGCCATCCGGCGGGGCCGCTCACGCTCCGCGTCAACGGCGAGGTGCGCCGCGTCCCCGACGCCGCGCCCGACACGCCCCTGCTGCTGATCCTGCGTAACGATCTTGCCCTGAACGGCCCGAAGTACGGCTGCGGGCTCGGCCAATGCGGCGCCTGCACGGTGCTGGTCGACGGCCAGGCGACGCGTTCCTGCGTGGTGCCGGCCGGCGCCGCGAGCGGGCGCGAGGTCACCACGCTCGAAGGGCTCGGCACGCCCGAGGCGCTGCATCCGATCCAGCGCGCCTTCATCGAGGAGCAGGCCGCGCAATGCGGCTACTGCCTGAACGGCATGATCATGAGCGCCAAGGCCCTGCTCGACCGCGAGCCGGCGCCCGACGACGCGGCGATCCGCGAGGCGCTGCGTTTCAATCTGTGCCGCTGCGGCACCCATCTCGAGATCGTGCGCGCCGTGCAGCGCGCGGCACGTTACCTGCAAGCCGACCATGAAGCCTGATCGCACGGTGAACGAAGCCGCGTCGACCGCGCTGGCCGAGGCGCGCGAGGCGCCGGCGGCAAGCCTGGCTGCGGCGCCGGGCGAGCAAGATGCCGCCGAGGTCGCCTCGCGGCGCCACGCCGAATACGGCTGGCCGACCGGCACGCCGGGCGTGAGCGCGATGCTCGATGTCGAGGCGGGGATCTCGGAGCAGGGCCGGCTCGCGAGCTGGCGCTACCGGGCGCGCCTGTCGACGGCGAGCGGCGAGGCGCGCTCGCGGCCGGTGCCGGGCGAGGCGCCCGCCTATGGCGAGCGCGCCTTGCCCTTCGTCTATCGACACGCCGAGGCGCGCATCGAGGTGGAGGATCCCGCGTTCGCGATTCCGGCGCATGCGCATGTGTTCGCGCGCGAATCGGGTCTCGACGAATGCGCGGCCGAGCTGCGCGCCGATCCCGTCGAACTGCGCCTGCGCCATCTCGATCCGGTCGCCGACGCGGGCGCGCAGGCGGTGATCCGCATGGTGAGCGAGCGGGCCCGATGGCAGGCGCCGGCGGTGGCCGTGCCGGCCTCGTCCTGGTTGCGCGGACGCGGTTTCGCCTTCGACGGGCGGCGCGTCGAGGCGGATCGGGCCGAGCAGGGCGCGCCGGGCGCCGCGTCGCTCGACGCGCGTCCGGACTGGAGCGCCTGGGTAGTCGACATCGAGGTCGATCCGGCCAGCGGCGATATCGCGCTGCGTCGCGTGGTGGCCGGGCAGGGCGCCGGCGAGCCGGGCCCCGACGGCCTGCCGCGCGGCTCGGGCGT
>NZ_VWWK01000155.1:0-16586 GCF_011753035.1 Burkholderia sp. Ax-1720
TGCCGGCCGATCGGCCCGGTTCGGCGCGCCCCGCGCGCGGCGCCGCGTGGATTCGCGCCATGCATACGCAGGCATTCGCGGTGCGCATGATGTACCTGCATCGATTGCATGAAGCCGGCCGGCGCCTCGCTCGCCGCGCGCCCGGCAACGGCGCGCACCGGCACGGGGCTTGCACGCGGGCCCGGTTCGCGGAATGATCGAAGGTTCCGGCGCGCCCGCGCCATGTTTCCCTCGTTCCTGCCGCTCAACGCCCATGTCCCATAACGATTACTCGCCGATTCCCTGCCCCGTGGTGGTCCCGCTCGACGCGATCCTGCCCGAGGAACCGCTCCTGATGATGGGGGCCGGCCCCGTGCCGATCCCGGCCGCGGTCGCCAAGGCGAACGCGATCGTGATCAACCACCTCGGCGCGACCATGTCGAAGATCATCGAACAGGTCAAGGAGATGGCGCGCTACGTGTTCCAGACGCGCTCCAAGTGGGTGCTCGGCGTGGCAGGCCCCGGCTCCGCCGCGATGGAGATGGCGATCTCGAACCTGGCCTGGCGCGGCACGCGCGTGCTGTCGATCCGCAACGGCTTCTTCAGCGCGCGGATGGCCGAGATGGCCACCCGCATCGGCGCCGAGGTCAGCTACCTCGACGTGCCCGATCGCGAGGCCGCGAGCCTCGAGGCGGTGGCCGCGGCGATCGCGCGCGAGCGGCCCGAGATCGTCACCATCGTCCACGGCGAGACCTCGAACACGGTCTGGAACAGCCAGTTGAAGGAGATCGCGGCGCTGGCCAAGGCGGCCGGCGCGCTGGTGGTGGTGGACGCGGTCTGCACGCTGTCGACCATGCCGCTCGAGATGGATGCCTGGGGCATCGACGCGGTGATCACGGGCGGCCAGAAGGGGCTGTCCTCGATTCCCGGCGTGTCGCTGGTGGCCTTCTCCGAGGACGCCTGGGAGCGCACCAAGCAGCGCCCCGAGCTGAACGCGCACTGGTGCCTCGACATGTCGCTGGCCGAGAACTTCTGGCACAAGGCCGGTTATCACTACACCGCGCCGGTCTCGGGCGTGCTGGCGCTGCACGAGGCGCTGCGCCTGGTCTGCCAGGAAACCCTGGAAAGCCGCTACGCGCGCCACCAGCGCTGCTCGCTGGCGCTGCAGGCGGGCGTCACCGCGCTCGGGCTGGAACTCTACGCGCCCGAAGCCTGCCGGCTCAATTCGGTGGTCGGCATCCGCGCCCCGGAAGGGCTCACGCCGAGCCTGATCTGCGGCCATATCTCCAAGCAGTACCAGGTCGAGATCTCCGGCTCGTTCGGGCCGCCGATCGTGCGGATCGGCCAGATGGGCGAGCAGTGCCGCGAACACAACCTGTTCCGCACGCTGCATGCCTTCGGGCGCACCATGGTCGACCTGAAGGTGCCGGTGGACCTGTCGGGCGGCGTCGCCGCGCTGGAGCAGGCGCTGTCGAACCGCCTGTAGGCCATGACCGGCGCTGGCGCCTGCGGTAAAGGGAGCGGCGCCTGCCGTCCCGCGCACCGATGAAAAAACGGCGGCGAGCCCTCGGGGCCGCCGCCGTTTTTCATGCCCGCCCGCCGCGTCAGGCGGTGGCGCCGGTTCGTGCGCCGGGACGCGCCTGCCGCTGGTAGAGCAGGATCGACAGCGCCACGCCGGCCGCCGAGGCCACCGCCGCGAACAGGAACACCTGCGGATAGCCGAATTCGCCGGCCACGTAGCCCGCCAGCGGCCCCGTCACGCCCAGCGAGAGGTCGAGGAACACCGAATAGGCCGACAGCGCCGCGCCGCGGCTGGCCGGCGGCACCAGGGCCACGGCCTCGACGCCGAGCGCCGGGAAGATCAGCGCGAAACCGAAGCCGGTCAGCGCGGCGCCGGCCAGCGCGACGTGCGGCACCGGGGCCAGCCAGAGCAGCAGCAGGCCCAGGCACTCGACCACGAAGGAGACGATCGCCACCCGGAAGCCGCCGTAATTCTTGATGGTGTTGGCGAACAGCAGGCGCGAGCCGATGAACAGCAGGCCGAACACGGTCAGCGACAGCGCCGCGTTGGGCCAGTGGCGCGCCGCGTAGTAGAGCGCGATGAAGGTCGAGATCGAGCCGAAGCCGGCCGAGCCGAGCGCCAGGCCGATGCCGTGCGGCAGCACGCGCGTGAACACGCTGGCATAGGACATGCGCTCGCCGTGCACCACCGGCACCGGCGCCAGGCGCTGCGCGAACCAGTAGCCGAGCGCGGCCAGCGCCAGCATCAGCACGCCGAGCAAGGCCGCGTTGAGCGTATGCGCGATCGCCACGCCCAGCGGCGCGCCGATCGCCAGCGCGCCGTAGGTGGCGATGCCGTTCCAGGAGATCACGCGCGCGTTGTTGCTGACGCCCACGCGGCCGATGCCCCACAGGATCGCGCCGGTGCCCACCAGGCTCTCGCCGACGCCGAGCACCAGGCGGCTGGCCACCAGCAGCACCAGGCTCACCGCCGGCCAGTGCGCGAACAGCAGCGCCACCAGCAGCAGCGCGCCGCTCGCGCCGCAGCCGAGCAGGCCGCGCAGCACCGTGCGCTTCGGGCCCAGCGTGTCGGCGCAGCGTCCCGCCAGCGGCCGCGAGGCCAGCGTCGCCAGGTACTGCACGCTGATCGCCGCGCCCGCGATCACCGCCGACAAGCCCAGCTCCTCGTGCACGAAGCCCGGCAGTACCGCCAGCGGCAGGCCGATCGTCAGGTAGCAGACGAAGGTGAAGGAGACGACGGACAGGATCTGCAGCATCGTCGAGGCGCCGCTGCGCGGGGTCGAAGCAGAATCGGATGACATGTGGGTGGAATCCAGCGGGGAGGGACAGAACAGCGTGTCCGTAGAAACCCGAATTGTTGCATGGAACCGATCCCGGCGCATGGACCGCTTAGTTAAGTCCGTCCCGGCTGTGGCGCGATCGCTGCGTCCCGATATTGGCGCGACAGTATGAGCCGCATGCGTGTCGCGCTATGGGTTGCGAATTTCGGCGGTGATAGCTTGCGGGGCATAGACTCGGCAATGGCGCCATCGCCTTGCGGCCCGGCCCGGGCCGCCCGAGATTCCCCGCGATTCCAACCCAGCGACACCCGATGAGCCAGCCGATCCGTTTCTATCATCGCCAGGCGATCCGCGAAGTCAGCGGCGCCGACGTGACCCGCACCGTCCTGCAGTACCTGCGCGAGGATGCGCATTGCACCGGCACCAAGGAGGGCTGCGCCGAAGGCGACTGCGGCGCCTGCACCGTGGTGGTCGGCGAGCTGAACGCCGCCGGCGGCGTCGAATTCAAGGCCGTCAACGCCTGCATCCAGTTCCTGCCCACCCTCGACGGCCGCGCGCTCTACACCGTCGAGGACCTGCGCCAGCCCGACGGCTCGCTGCACCCGGTGCAGCAGGCGATGGTCGACTGCCACGGCTCGCAATGCGGTTTCTGCACGCCCGGCTTCGTGATGTCGATGTGGGCGCTCTACGAGAAGCACGGCGGCGCGGCGCGCGCCTGCGGGGCCGCCGGTGGCGCCTGCGCGGCGCCCACGCGCACCGAGATCGCCGACGCGCTGACCGGCAACCTGTGCCGCTGCACCGGCTATCGGCCGATCGTCGATGCCGCCGAGCGCATGTTCGAGATGGCATCGCCCGCCGCGCCCGCCGCGCCTGTCGACGAGGCCGCGCTGGCGCGTACCCTGGCCACGCTGCGCCGCGAGGACACCTTCCACTACGAGCACGCCGGCCGCAGCTTCGACGCGCCGCGCGAGCTCGACGCGCTGGCCGCGCTGCGCGCCGCCAGGCCCGAGGCGCGCCTGCTGGCCGGCAGCACCGACATCGGCCTGTGGGTCACCAAGCAGTTGCGCGACATCGGCGACCTGATCTACCTCGGGCAGGTGGCCGAGCTGCGCCGGCTGGAGGCACGCGACGGCTGGCTGGAGATCGGCGCCGGGGTGAGCGTCGAGCAGGCCTATGCCGCGCTCGCCGGGCACTATCCCGAACTGACCGAGATGTGGAAGCGCTTCGCCTCGCTGCCGATCCGCAATGCCGGCACGCTGGGCGGCAACGTCGCCAACGGCTCGCCGATCGGCGACTCGATGCCGGGCCTGATCGCGCTCGGCGCGCGGGTGGTGCTGCGCGGGCCCGAGGCCTCGCGCGAGCTGGCGCTGGAGGACTTCTACCTCGCCTACCAGAAGAAGGACATGGCCGCCGACGAGTTCGTCGCCGCGCTGCGCGTGCCGCTGCGCACCGGCGAGCGCGAGCGGCTGCGGTTCCGCACCTACAAGCTCTCGAAGCGCTTCGACTCGGACATCTCGGCGGTCTGCGCGGCCTTCGCCTTCATCGCCGACGGCGAGACCATTCGCGAGCCGCGCATCGCCTTCGGCGGCATGGCCGCCACGCCCAGGCGCGCCGGCCACGTGGAGGCGGTGCTGGACGGCGCGCTCTGGCACGAGGCCAGCGCCCAGGCCGCGATGCAGGCCTTCGAACGCGATTACGCGCCGCTGTCCGACATGCGCGCCACCAACACCTACCGGCTCGAGGCCGCCCGCAACCTGCTCTACCGCTTCTGGCTGGAGACGCGCCCGGACGCGCCGCTCGCGCCCGAGGCGCTGAACGTGCGTTGCGTGGCCGCCGCGCCGGCCGGCGCCTGAGCCCGGGATAGGGAGACTTCATCATGAATCAGCAAGCCGAACCGTTCCTGCAGGATCTCGATTTCCGCCAGGTCCATGTCTCGCGTCCGCACGAATCCGCGCACCTGCACGTGAGCGGACGCGCCACCTATACCGACGACATCCCGGTCGCCGCCGGCACCCTGCATGCCGCGCTCGGGCTCAGCAGCCAGGCCCACGCGCGCATCGTCTCGACCGACCTGGAGGCGGTGCGCGCCACCCCGGGCGTGGTGGCGGTGTTCACCGCCGACGACATCCCCGGCGTCAACGACTGCGGCCCGATCCTGCACGACGACCCGGTGCTGGCCGACGGCCTGGTGCAGTTCGTCGGCCAGCCGATCTTCATCGTGGTCGCCACCTCGCACGAGGTGGCGCGGCTCGCCGCGCGGCGCGGCAAGATCGAATACGAGGCGTTGCCGGCGATCCTCACCGCGCAGGAGGCGCGCGCCGCGCAGTCCTACGTGCTGCCGCCGATGCGCCTGGCGCGCGGCGACGCCGCCGCGAGGGCCGCCGCGGCCGCCTTCCACGACGCCGGCGAGATGACGCTGGGCGGCCAGGAACAGTTCTACCTGGAAGGCCAGATCGCCTACGCGGTGCCCAAGGACGACGACGGCATGCACGTGCACTGCTCGACCCAGCACCCCAGCGAGATGCAGCACCTGGTGGCGCACGTGCTCGGCGTGGCCTCGCACAACGTGCTGGTGGAATGCCGGCGCATGGGCGGCGGCTTCGGCGGCAAGGAATCGCAGTCCGGCATCTTCGCCTGCTGCGCCGCGGTGGCGGCCTGGAAGCTGCTGTGCCCGGTCAAGCTGCGTCCCGACCGCGACGATGACATGATGATCACCGGCAAGCGGCACGACTTCCACTACCGCTACGAGGTCGGCTACGACGCGAGCGGGCGCATCGACGGCGTGTCGGTCGACATGACCTCGCGATGCGGCTTCTCGGCCGACCTGTCGGGCCCGGTGATGACGCGCGCGGTCTGCCATTTCGACAATGCCTACTGGCTGCCCGACGTGACGATCGCCGGCCATTGCGGCAAGACCAACACGCAGTCGAACACCGCGTTCCGCGGCTTCGGCGGCCCGCAGGGCGCGTTCGCGATCGAGTACATCATCGACAACGTGGCGCGCTCGCTGGATCTCGATCCGCTCGACGTGCGCTACCGGAACCTCTACGGCAAGGACGCCGACAACGTCACGCCCTACGGGCAGACCATCGAGGACAACGTGCTGCACGAGCTGCTCGGCGAGCTCGAGGCGACCAGCGGCTATCGCGCGCGCCGCGCCGCGGTGCGCGAGTTCAACGCGGCCAACGCGGTGCTGAAGAAGGGCATCGCGATCACGCCGGTCAAGTTCGGGATCGCCTTCAACGTCGCCCACTTCAACCAGGCCGGCGCGCTGGTGCATATCTATACCGACGGCTCGATCCTGGTGAACCACGGCGGCACCGAGATGGGCCAGGGGCTCAACACCAAGGTCGCGCAGGTGGTGGCGCACGAGCTCGGCGTCGCGTTCGGCCGGGTGCGGGTGACAGCCACCGATACCAGCAAGGTCGCCAATACCTCGGCCACCGCCGCCTCGACCGGCTCGGACCTGAACGGCAAGGCCGCCCAGGATGCCGCGCGCCAGTTGCGCGAACGGCTGGCGAGCTTCGCCGCCGAGAAGCTCGGCGAGGGCCGGCTGGCCGCCTCGGAGGTGCGCTTCGTCAACGACACGGTCTGGCTCGGCGACACCGCGCTGCCGTTCGGCGAGGTGGTGGCCAAGGCCTACCTGGCGCGCGTGCAGCTGTGGTCCGACGGTTTCTACGCCACGCCCAAGCTGTACTGGGACCAGGCGAAGCTGCAGGGGCGGCCGTTCTTCTACTACGCCTACGGCGCGGCCGTCAGCGAGGTGGTGATCGACACGCTGACCGGCGAGATGCGGGTGCTGCGCGTCGATGCGCTGCACGACGTGGGCGCCTCGCTGAACCCGGCGCTCGACAAGGGGCAGGTGGAGGGCGCCTTCATCCAGGGCATGGGCTGGCTGACCACCGAGGAGCTGTGGTGGAACGCGGGCGGCAAGCTGATGACGCATGCCCCTTCGACCTACAAGATCCCGACCGTCAACGACACGCCGCCCGAGTTCAAGGTCGAGCTGTTCCGCAACCGCAACGTCGAGGACAGCATCCACCGCTCCAAGGCGGTCGGCGAGCCGCCGCTGCTGCTGCCGTTCTCGGTGTTCTTCGCGGTGCGCGACGCGGTGGCCGCGGTCGGCGACTATCGCGTGCAGCCGCCGCTGAACGCGCCGGCCACCGGCGAGGCGATCCTCAAGGCGGTGCAGGCGGTGCGTGCCGCGCGCATCGAGGCCGAGGGGGCGCGCACATGAACCCGTCCGCTCGCCTCGCGACGCCGGCGCCGCTGGCCGGCCGGCAGCGCGGCGCGGTTGCACGCCCGGCGCCGATGCACGTGGTGCTGTTCGGCGCCGGCCATGTCGGCCATGCGCTGGTCGCGCTGCTCGCGCACCTGCCCTGCCTGGTGCAATGGGTCGACACGCGCGACGAATGCTTTCCCGACGAGGTGCCGCCCAACGTGCAGCCCGAGCCGACCGACACGCCCGACGCGGTGGTCGACGCGGCGCCGCCGGGCAGCTACTTCCTGGTCATGACGCACAACCACGCGCTCGATTTCGCGCTGGCCGAGCGGATCCTGCGCCGCGACGACTTCGCCTACTTCGGCATGATCGGCTCGCGCACCAAGCGCGTGAAGTTCGAGCGGCGGCTGATCGATCGCGGCGTCGCGCCCGAGCACGTGGCCGACATGGTCTGCCCGATCGGCGTGAGCGGGATCGTCGACAAGGCGCCGCCGGCGATCGCGGTGGCGGTCTGCGCCGAGCTGCTGCAGGCCCGCAACGGCGCCGCGCGCGCCTGGCGCAAGACGGCGGCGACCGATCCGGCCGCCTTGTCGGGGGTCTTGCTGCTCGGCGATATCTAGGCCGGCGAGGGCGGCCGGCAGGGCGGCGCGGCGTGTTTCGGCCGGCGCTTGTCATTCCGGCGCGGCCGCCCCTTTTCAAACCCGCGCGTTTTCGCGAAGATAGCCGGCACCGTTTCCCTGACACGGCCGCCACGGCCGCTTCCGACAACAATGCCGAGACATCCCGAATCCCCGCGCGGCCGCGCCGCGCTCGCCGTCTTCACCACCTTCACCCTGGGCCTGGCCGCCGCGTTCGGCGGCGCGATCTCCCCCGCCGGCGCCGCCGAGCTGCACGTGATGAATTCCGGCGGCTTCACCGCTGCCTACCAGCGCCTCGCGCCGAAATTCACGGCCGCCAGCGGCGACACGCTCGACATCATCTACGGCCCCTCGATGGGCGAGACCCCACAGGCGATCCCGAACCGCCTCGCGCGCGGCGAGCCGGCCGACGTGGTGATCATGGTCGGCTACGCGCTCGACAAGCTGATCGCGGCCGGCAAGGTGCGCGCCGACTCGCGCGTGGAGCTGGCCGATTCGCGGATCGGCGCGGTGGTGAAGGCCGGCGCGCCGGTGCCCGATGTCGGCACGCCCGAGGCGCTCAAGGCCGCGCTGCTGGCCGCGCCCTCGGTGGCCTACTCGGACAGCGCGAGCGGCGTCTATATCGAACACGAGCTGTTCGACAAGCTCGGCATCGCCGCGCAGTTGAAGCCCCGGGCGACCAAGGTGCCGCGCGTGCCGGTCGCCTCCAAGGTGGCCGACGGCACCTACGCGCTGGGCTTCCAGCAGGTCGCCGAGCTGCTGCCGGTGCCGGGCGTGAGCTTCGCCGGGCGGATCCCCGAATCGCTGCAGTCGGTGACCCGCTACGCGGCCGGCATTCCGGTCGGCGCGCCGCATCCCGCCGAGGCGCGCAAGCTGCTCGAGTTCCTCGCCTCGCCGGCCGCGCGCGCCGACGTGGAGGCCACCGGGCTCGATCCGGTCGCCGCGCATTGAGCCGGGCGCGGGCTTCGCCGCATTCCTGCTATCGTCTGCCGTACCGTTCAACCCCAGGCGGCCGCCTCGCGCGGCCGCTTGTCTTTTCCGTGGACTGCCGATGAGCGATTGCGCTTCCTACTTCGACATGATCGTGGCGAGCTGCGCCGAGATCGAGGCCTGGCTGGCCGGCACCTCGCACGGCGAGGCCGCGCTCGACGCGCTGATGGCGCGCTTCGCGCCGTCCTTCACGATGATCGGCACCGACGGCTCGCAGCTCGACCGGGCCGCCACGCGCGCGTTGTTCGCGCGGCTGTCCGGCGTCAAGCCGGGGCTCGCGATCAGCTTCTCGGCGATGCGCGTGATTGCCGCCTGGGACGGCGGCGCGGCGATCGGCTATGACGAGCACCAGCGCGATGCGAGCGGCCCGCTGCGCTCGCGGCGCTCGACGGCGGTGCTTTCGCGCGAGGCGGACGACGGATCGAGCGGCGGCGAGATCCGCTGGGTCCATCTGCAGGAAACCTGGGTTGCAGCCTGATTCGTAGTCTGATTTGCGGCCTGATTCTCGCGGCCTGGTCAGGCCTTGGCGCGTGGTGAGCGTGGCTTGCGCGCGGCGGTCAGCGAATCGGAGACCGATTGCACCAGGGCGCGCAGCCAGGCGAGATCGGTGGGCCGGTCCGGCTGCGGATGCGCGAGCTGGTAGCACTGGATGCGCGGAAACGCGATCGGCGGCTCGGCGATCACCAGCGGCAGCATCTGCGCGTAGTGGGTGGCGAAGCGGCGCGTGGTGGTGAAGATCAGGTCCGATTGCAGCAGCACCTGCGGCACCACGCCGAAGTAGGGCAGGGTCGCGACGACGCGGCGCTCGAGCCCGGCGCGCGCCAGCCCGATCTCGATCGCATTGCGCGCCGCGCCGGTATAGGGCGTGGGCGCCAGGTGGGCCGCCGCCGCGTAGGCCTCGCGGGTGAGCGGCGCGTCGGCCAGCGGGTGCGTGTCGCGCATCAGGCAGACCACCGTGTCCGAGAACAGGCTGCTGCGCACGAAGCGCGGGTCCGGCCGCGGCCAGTTCGCGATCACCAGGTCGAGCTCGCCGGAGTCGAGCGCGGCCGCGTGGTCGAGCGCCGGATTCAGCGAATCGATCTCCAGTTGCGCGAGCGGCGCCGCCTCGCGAAAGCGCGCGATCAGGGTCGGCATGAAGAAATCGTTCAGGTAGTCGGGCGCGGCGATCCGGAAGCGGCGGCGCGAGCTGGCGGGATCGAACTCGCCATGCGGGGTGGCGATGAAGTCGACCTCGCGCAGCGCGCGTTGCGATGCCTCGAGCAGCGAGGCGCCGTATTCGGTCGGCACCATGCCCGACTTGCCGCGCACCAGGATCGGATCGTTGAGGATCTCGCGCAGCCGCCGCAGCGCGGTGCTGACCGCCGGCTGGGTCTGGTTCAGGCGCAGCGCCGCCTGGGTGACGCTGCGCTCCAGCAGCAGGGTGCGCAGCACCCGCACAAGCCAGATGTCGAGCGAGGCGGTGCGGCTGTCGGCGGTATCGTCGTCGGGAGGCATCGGCGGGGAGCGGGGGGCGTCGCGCCTACGATACCGGAGCCGCTCGCGCGCGCGGCCAGGCGCGCGCTATGCGCAGTATCAGGGCGGCGCGCTTGGGCGCGCGCGTCAGCGCCGGCCGGGCGGCAGCGTGCTGATGCGCTTCACTTCCTTCGATTCGAGCCAGTTCGGCGTGCGCGCGCAATACAGCACCATCGGCAGCGCGTCCTCGCCCCAGAACAGCTGGCGGTTCATCCAGAAGGTCGGCACGCCGAACACGCCGAGCGCGATCGCGTCCTGCGTATTGCGCTCCAGTTGTTCGCGGGTCTGCGCCGAATCCAGGCGCGGATCGTCGGGCGTCACGCCCACCCGTTCGCAGAGCGCGGCGAAACCCTCCTCGCTGGTCGGGTCGCGCCCTTCGCGCCAGATGAAGCGGAACATCTCGCGCACCGTGGCGAGATCGGCCGAGATCGCCACCGCGAGCCGCAGCGCCTGGGTCGAATCGAAGGGATGCGCGGGCGGCATGCGGAACGGGATGCCGAGCTGGTCGGCGCGGAACAGCGCGTGGCGGTAGGTGAACACGCGCTTGGCCGGCACGTCGTACATCGGACGCTGGCCCCAGTGATGCTGCAGCACCGGCAGCGAGACCGGCACCGGCTCGAACGGCATGCTCGGCCACTTGTCTTGCTGCTCGAGCAGCAGGTACGTGAACGGCGACAGGAAATCGTAATACCAGCGCGGCTGGCTGGCGTCGTGGCCCACGGTCATCTAGCAATCTCCTGTGCAAAGGCGCGGGGCCGCTGGGCCCACGAGCCGTCATGGTACGCAATGGCGAGCGCGATTGCAGCAATCGCGACGGGATGGCCGCTCAGGCGTCGCCCCGCGCCGGGCCCGGCGCGGCGGGGAAGGCCGGCACGGCATCGCGCGCGGGGTTGGCTTGGGAATCGACGGCGGAATCGGCCCCGGCCGCCGTTGCATCCGGTTGCCCGGCGGTGCCCGCCGCGCCGCGCGTGTCCTCCTGCGCGAGCAGGCGCTCGCGCACGAAGCCGATGTGCTCGCGCAGCACGTAGAACTGTCCCGCGTAGGCGAGCGGCATCTTCATCCGGTTGACCGAATCCTCCACGTCGTCGAGCTTCTCGAGCAGCACCAGCCGGTCGCGCGACGACAGCTCGCCCAGCGCGCTGCGCTCCAGCGTGATCAGCGCGCCGTACCAGCGGTAGATCCGCGAGCGCACGCGCCAGCCGTACAGCAGCGGCACGAAGCGCAGGCCCGGGATCAGCACCACCACCAGCGGCACCACGATCACCAGCAGCCGGTCGACCAGGCTCGCCACCCAGAACGGCAGTTGCCGGTACAGGAAGGTCTTGCCCGACTTGTAGTAGCGCGCGGCGTCGTCGGACAGCGGGATGCTGCTGTGCGTGACGGGCGAGGGGAATTCGCCGGCGCGCTGCAGGATCGTCGAATGGCCGTGCACCTCGCGCGCGGCCTCGATCAGCAGGTCCGACAGCGCCGGGTGCAGCGAGTCGCGCGCGATCAGCTCGACGGTCGGCGAGAGCGTGTGGATGTTGGTCGAGGGCAGGTTGGTGCCGGGGTCGTAGACGCCCATCGGCAGCGTGATGTCGGTCAGGTAGGAGAGCCGGCGCGCATAGGCCTCGGCCTGGGCGAACGAGTAGAAATGGATGCCGGGCGCGCGGAACAGCTTGGCCATCACCGGGATCTGGGTCGAGTCGCCGGACAGGAAGGCCGCGTCGATGCGGCCGTCGAGCAGCGCGTGGGCGGCATCCTCGCCGGCCAGCGGCAGCAGGCTGGTGGCGCCGCCCGGCACGATGCCGTTGAGCTTGAGCAGGGCCAGGCCGAGCTCGTGCGAGCCGCTGCCGTCGGGGCCGAGCGCGAGGCGCTTGCCGCGGAATTGCGAGAGCCGCTCGATCACCGGGCCGCGGTAGAGGATCGCGATCGGCACGTAGCCGACGCTGCCCAGCGACACCAGCTGGTCCGACTGCCCTTTCTGCTCCACGCCGCTCTGCACGAAGGCGACGTCCACGTGCCCGGCCGGATCGAGCAGGCGCTGCAGGTTCTGCGCCGAGCCTTCCGAGGGCAGCACCTCGAGCGTGATGCCGTTCTTGGCGAGGATGTGCTTGTACTTCTGCGCGGCCGACCAGTTGGTGCTGCCGGGCGGGCCCGCCGAGAGCGTCAGGTGGGTGGGCGGGGCCGGCTGGATCAGCCGGATCGCGAGCCAGATCGCCGCGGCGCCGAGCAGCAGCGCGGGGCCGAACGACATCGCGAGGTCGCGCCACGACACCGCGACGAAGCGGGCCAGGATCCGGTGCGGGCGACGGGAGCGGGGCGAACGGTCGTTCATCGGCTTGGATGCGGGGGCGGGATGGCGCGACGCGTCGCGGCGCGCCGGAATGGCTGCGATGGTACCCGAGTTCGCCGGCGCTGCGGCACGCCCGTGGCGGGATTCGGGAAGGTCCGGATGGCCCGGCGGGGCGGGGTTGATCCGGAGCGCAAATCCTTTGCGCTTCGCGTGCCGCTGGATTACATTGTGCGTCGCAGCCGCACCCTATCCGTCGCGGCGCGACCCGGCGTGAAACTCAAGCAGACCGGGCGCGCGTCGGAGCCGGTCCGGCAGTCCGGCCCGCCGCGCGCGCGCCGGGCGAACGCAGCGCCTCTCGCATGCTCCGTGAAAACGTCGGCCGACGGCATTCGTCGCCGGCCGTTGACTGGGGGTAGTGCGGCCGCCTTTTCGGTGCGGCCGTTTCCGGAATCACAAGGAGAAAACATGAAGTCGATCGTGTGGAAGGCACTGGGTAGCGCGGTGGTGGCAGCGCTGGTTTGCGGCAATGTCTATGCGCAGGCGAGCGATGCCGCCGCCGGCGCCTCGACGCCGGCCGCCGCGAAGGCCGCCAAGAAGGCGGCGCGCAAGGACAACCGCAAGCTCGGTTACGCGGTGCGCAAGGCCATCAGCAAGGCCGGCGGCATCGACGTGTCGAACATCACCGTCCGTTCGAAGGGCGGCGCGATCTCGCTGCAGGGCTCGGTGCCCGACGCGTCGCAGATCGACAAGGCCGGCGAAGCCGCCAAGGGCGTGGCGGGCGTCACCTCGGTCGACAACAAGTTGACCGTCCAGCAGCAGTAAGCCTCCCGCGCGGGGCGGCCGGGCCGCTCCGCCTGCGCATCCGGCGCCGTGCCCGCCTGGGCGGGCGCCGGCTCTCATTCGAGCCCCGGCCTTCCCTGCAGTTTTCTTCCCGCGTGGATCCCCTCGGGGCACGGTTCCCGCCCACGCTTCCCGCCTGGTTTCCCCTCGCTTTCTTCCCGCCAGCCTTTCTCTTGCCTGCGGACGTTCGCGCGCCTTGCCGCCTGTCGTGCCTGCCTCAGGACGTCACGAGCTTCAGCCCGACCAGCACCAGCGTGGCGGCCAGCAGGTTGCGCAGCAGCCGCTCGGGCGCGCGCGCCGACAGATGGCTGCCGGCCACGATGCCCGGCAGCGAGCCCAGCAGCAGCGAGACCAGCATCGACCAGTCGACCGAGCCGAGCAGCCAGTGGCCCATCCCGGCGACCAGGGTGAGCGGCACCGCGTGCGCGATATCGGAACCGACGATGCGCGTGGTCGACAGGGTCGGGTAGAGCAGCAGCAGCACCGTCACGCCGATCGCGCCAGCGCCCACCGAGGTCAGCGAGACCAGCACGCCGAGCACCACGCCGGTCAGCACCGTCAGCGTGATGGTGCGCAGCGGATTGGGGGCGAATGCGTGGCGCGAGGCGAAGGCGGCCAACTGCGGGCGGAATACCAGCGCCACCGAGGTCAGCAGCAACGCGGCGCCCAGCACCACCTGGATCAGCCGGTTGGTGGAGGCCGCGCCGAAGCCGTGCGCGTGCAGCATCCACAGCGTCACGGCGGCGGCCGGCACGCTGCCCGCCGCGAGCCGGCCGGTGATGCGCCAGTCGACCGTGCCCTTGGCGCCGTGCACCAGGGTGCCGGTCGCCTTGGTGGCGGCCGCGTAGAGCAGGTCGGTGCCGACCGCGGTGGCCGGATGCACGTTGAACAGCAGCACCAGGATCGGCGTCATCAGCGAGCCGCCGCCGACCCCCGTCAGGCCGACCAGGAAGCCGACGAACAGGCCGGAGACGGTGTACAGCAGATCGATATGGGGAAACGACATCGGCGGGGCTCGGAAGGTTGTGCGCGGGTCGGAACCCGGCATTGTCTCAAAACTGGCGCGTCGGCGTGGGAATCTCCGTCGCGGCGGCGGGGCCGGACCCGCATGCGCGCGCCGTGCATCGTCGCGGCCGGCTGCTATGCTGATTTGACGATCGTCGCGGGAGGGCATCTCGATGGACCGTCTGAGCGCCATGGAAACATTCGTCGCCGTCGTCGAGGCCGGCTCGTTCGCGGCGGCCGCGCGCCGGCTCGGGCTTGGCCCGGGCGCGGTCTCGCGGGCGGTGGCGGGGCTGGAACGGCAGGTCGGCGTGGCCCTGCTTTCGCGCGGCCCACGCGGGCTCGCGCCGAGCGAGGCCGGCCAGCATTATTACGAGCGCGCGCGCCGCCTGCTCGACGATGCGCAGGAAGCGGAGCAGGCCGCGCGCGGCGTCGGCGGGGGCCTGACCGGGACGCTGCGGGTGCTGGTGGCGGGCAGCTTCGCGCGCCTGCACGTGCTGCCCGCGATCCAGGGGTTCCTCGACGATCACCCCGATCTCACGGTCGAGCTGCTGCTCGACGATCGTCATACCGACCTGGCCGTCGAGCGCGTCGACGTCGCGTTGCGGATCGGCCATGCCGCGGGCGACGGCATGGCGGCCTCGCGCAAGATCGGCGAGAGCCCGCGGCGGGTGGTCGGTTCGCAGGCCTATCTGCGGCGTGCCGGGCTGCCGCGCACGCCCGAGGATCTGGCCCGGCACCAGGTGGTGGTGCTGGACCGGCGCGTCGGCGGCGCGGCCTGGAAATTCCGGCGTCACGGCAGCGAGTTGATGGTGGAGACCTCGGGCCGGCTGCGCGTGCGCGAGGCCGAAGGCGTGCGGGCCGCCGCGCTGGCCGGGCTGGGCCTGGCGATCGGCTCGGAATGGCTGTTCGCCGACGCGCTGCGCGACGCTCGCCTGCTTAGCGTGCTCGATGACTGGACGCTGCCGCCCGTCGAACTGTGGGCCGTGTTTCCGGCCGGGCGCCTCGCACCATCGCGCGCGCGGGCCTTCGTCGCCTTCGTCGAGGCGATGCTCGGCGTGGCGGCCGCCTCGCGTGCCGCCGCCTGAGTGCTTCGCGCAAGGGCGGGCGGCTTTTATTGATCCGACGATAACGTTAGAAGTTTAAGAAAATTCAATTCGCCGATTTGAATTGGCGGAGCCTGCCGGCGTCGATTATCGTGATTGAGGTGGTGGCGATGATTGAAACGGATGTTCGGGAATTTATTTAAAAAATAATTCGATTCAGTCGCGGATTTTTTATTGATGAATGAACTGCGATCGCACTGGGCAGGCGCTCAGAAGGTGGGTCTGGACTCGATGCGGAACGGGTCGAGCCTCGCGCATGAGCAGATCTTGATGAATTATTTGTGAGAGTTCAGGGAAAAGTACTGTAATTTTTTACGGGAATTTTGTCGACCTGGATTCGAATCGTTACGCACGCCGAGCGTAACGTTCCATTCGCTTGTTACGTTACGCGAACGATTTTCCGATGCGTAGCGCAAGGCCTGCTCGTCGTCGCGAATTTGCTCCGACGATACTTGGCAGTCCGATCCCGACGATTTGTTCGACGAAACGCGCCGTTGTCGATTGCGCCGGTGCGTTGGCACGGACCCTGCAGTGCAGTCTGCCGCATGACCGCTTTACCCGACGGCAGGACCAACTGACATGGGGTCACAAATGAAACAACACTTCAAGTTGTCGAGCATCGCGCTTTCGGCGGCGACGGCATTCGGTCTCGCGGCGGCAGCGCCGGCGATGGCCGATGTCGGCAACATCGTCACCGGGCTGGGGGCCAATCTGAATCTGAACAGCTCGCTCAATGCGAGCGGTGCTTCGCTGGGCGCCCTCGGCAGCCTGGCCGGCACCTCGCTGGGCGTGAATGCCGCGCTCAATCCGAGCGTGGGCGCCGAACTCAAGCTGACGGCCAATGGCGCCACCCTCCTCGACCTGTCGCTGGGCAACGCCATCGGACCGCTCAAGTCCTCGCTCGGCGGCCTGGTGAGCACGGTCGAGGGACTCGCGCAGAACACGCCGCTGGCCGGCGTGATCAGCGGACTGCAGACCGTCGTGACGAATCCCGCCGGCGCGTTGACGGGCGTGCTGAGCACGGCGACCGGCGCGCTATCGACCGGCGCGGGCGCCCTGACGGGCGGCCTCGGGGCCGTCACGACCGGCCTCGGCACGGTGACGAGCACGGCGGCCGGTGCCCTGTCGGGCGGCGCCACGGCGCTGGCCGGCGGCCTCACCACGGTGGCCGGCACGGCCACCGGCGCGCTGACCACCGGGTTGGGCACCGCGACGGGGGCG
>NZ_VWWK01000156.1:0-16549 GCF_011753035.1 Burkholderia sp. Ax-1720
TGCCTTGCGGCCGGGCCTGCGCGTGGCCGTGCTCGGCGGCGGCTTCATCGGCCTGGAGGTGGCGGCCAGCGCGGTGCGGCTCGGCTGCCGGGTCAGCGTGATCGATCCGGCCGCGCGCCTGCTCGGCCGCGCGATGCCGCCCGAGGTGGGCGAGCATGCGCTGGCCCTGCATCGGCGGCATGGCGTCGAGGTGCGGCTCGGCGTGCTGCCCGAGCGCGTGCGGCGCGATCCCCGCGATTCCGGCGGCGCGCTGCTGGTGGAAACCAGCGAAGGCGAGGTGCCGGCCGACGTGGTGGTGGTCGGGATCGGCGTGGTGCCCAACGTCGAACTCGCGCAGGCGGCGGGCTTGGAGGTGGCGGACGGGATCCGCGTCGACGCCGGCTGCCGCACGCTCGATCCGGCGATCTTCGCGGCCGGCGAGGTCACCTCGCATTTCCATCCGCTGGCGGGGCGCCACGTGCGCACCGAATCCTGGCAGATCGCCGAGCGCCAGCCGGCCGTGGCGGCGGCCAACCTGCTCGGCGGCGAGGACGCTTACGCGGAGCTGCCCTGGCTCTGGTCGGATCAGTACGACAGCAACCTGCAGACGCTCGGCTGGTTCGAGCCGGGGCAGCGGCGCGTGCTGCGCGGCGAGCCGGGCAGCGGGCCGTTCGCGGTGTTCGGGCTGGACGGGGAAGGGCGGCTCGCGGCGGCGGCGGTGATCGACGCGGGGCGCGAGATGGCGGTGTGCCGCCGGCTGGCGGCCGCGCGCGTGCCGCTCGACGCGGCGCGGCTGGCCGATCCGGCGGTGGCGCTGCGCAGCCTGCTGTAAGGGCGCGGAGCACAGTTGAAGCACAGTTGGGGCCACGCTTGCGCGTTCGCGCGCGAGCGTCGAGAATCGTCGTTCCCGTTCACCCCAACCCCGACGACGACCGAGATCATGGCTTACGACGACAAGAACATCTTCGCGAAAATCCTGCGCGGCGAGCTGCCCTGCACGCGTGTGTACGAGAGCGACAGCACCATCGCGTTCATGGACATCATGCCCCAGTCGCCGGGCCACACCCTGGTGGTGCCGAAGGAAGCGGCCGAGATGCTCTACGAGCTGTCCGACGAGGCCGCTGCCGAATGCATCCGCGTCACCAAGCGCATCGCGCTGGCGATTCGCGAGGCGCTGCGCCCGGACGGCCTGTTCATCGGCCAGTTCAACGGCGCGGCGGCCGGCCAGACCGTGCCGCACGTGCACTTCCACCTGATCCCGCGCTGGGCCACCCAGCCGCTCGGCGCGCATTCGCGCGACGTGGCCGATCCGAAGGAGCTCGAGGCGATGGCCGAGCGGATCCGCGCGGCGCTGAAGTAGGCACGTTCCCCTCGGGTAAGCGCAGCCGATGAGCGCGTGTCTGTTGGGCACGCGCCCGGCCTGTCACGTCGCCGTCACGAAGCGCCTCAGAGTTGACCGTCGACGGGCAGCATGCGGAACAGGCCGGTCAGCGCATTGCGCACGAAACCCGCGCCCGGATCGACGCTGTAGGTGCGCAGCTGCCCGTGCTCGACATCGGTCCAGAGCAGCGGCGATTGCGCGGCCGGCCCGCCCGCCGCGGACGAGGCCGGCTCGGCCAGCGTCACGCGATAGCTTTCGGTCGGCTGCGTGACGTGGTCGAACAGCCCGGCCACTTCGCCGGCCAGTTGCGGGCTGCGGATCACCAGGGCCAGCTCGGTATTGAGGTAGGCCGAGCGCGGATCGAGATTGAGCGAACCGATCACCAGGGTCGAACGGTCGATCACATAGGCCTTGGCATGCAGGCTCGCGCGCGAGCGCGAGCCGAACAGCCGTAAGCTGGCGGTGGGCGGCTGCTCGGCGCGGAACTCGTAGAGCTCGACGCCGCGCCGCAGCAGCGGCACGCGATAGGGCGCATAACCGGCCTGCACCGCCACCGCGTCGGTGGCCGCCAGCGAATTGGTCAGGATCGCGACGCGCACGCCGCGCGCGGTCAGCGCGCCGAGCGCCTCCACGCCGGCATCGTGCGGCACGAAATACGGCGAGAACACCAGGAACTCGCTGCGCGCCTCCTTGGCGAGGTTGGCGAGCGTCTGCATCGGCGGGCTCTGGTAGGTGCCGCTCGCCATCGTGATCTTCTCGGGCGAATCGGCCTTGAACTCGGCCCGGGCCCACACCAGGCCGAGCTGCTCGCCGGCGATCTGCGCGGCCAGCGGGGTGGCGTTGAGCGGCTTGGCGTCGTAGGGCGTGGCGTTCTCGCGCCAGTGCTCGCGCAGCGCGTCGCGCGCCTGGTCCAGGTCCTGCGGCGAGAAGCGCTGGTGGTTGAGCGCGCGCAGCGGATAGGCGCTCGCGCTGGCCCAGTAGGCATCGAAGCTCGACGAGATGTCGGCCGTCACCGGGCCCGCCGCCAGCACGTCGAGATCGCGGAACTGCAGGGTCGGGCTGGCGCTGAAATACTCGTCGCCGAGATTGCGGCCGCCCACGATCGCGAGCTGGTTGTCGGCGATCATCGCCTTGTTGTGCATGCGCCGCGTGAAGCGGTCGATCTTGGTGACGAGATCGGCGGTGCGCGCGAACATGCCGCGCTGGGTCGCGCCGAACGGGTTGAACACGCGGATCTCGATGTTCGGGTGCGCGTTCAGCGAGGCCATGATCTGGCCGATGTCCTTGAAGTTCAGGTCGTCCACCAGCATCCGCACGCGCACCCCGCGATCGGCCGCGTAGAGCGCGGCGGCCAGCAGCAGCTTGCCGGTGGTGTCCTCGGTGGCGATGTAGTACTGCATGTCCAGCGTCCGGGTGGCCGCGCGGGCCAGCGCGATGCGCATCTGCAGCGCGTCGGTGCCGACCGACAGCACGCGGAAGCCCGACTCGCCCGGATGCGCGCGCTCGGGCGCGGCCAGCGCGTCGCGTAGCGGGGTGGGCGTGTCCTGCGGCAGCGCGTGCGTGACCGGGCGTGGCAGCGAGGTGGCGGGCGGGTGGGTCGCGCAGCCGCTCAGGACCAGGGCAAGCGCGGCCAGGCCGGCGACGGCGAGGCGTCGAGCCGCGCGCGCCGGATGGCGGGCACGGGATTCGCGTCGAGCGGAAATGGCCGGCACGCTGCGGACTCCTTCGAAACGGGACGAGGGGCGCCGGCGGGCGGGGGCGCCGGGCCTGGAATGTGCGGATCGATTCTACGGGGGCGCTTGCGATGCGGCAACCGGCCGGCGCGGGAGGCGGCGCCGGCGGCCGATGCCGCCGATGCCGCCGATGTTGCCGGAGCCGCCGAAACCACCAGAACCGCCCGCCAATCGCCGGTGTACCATCGGACGATTCCTCATCCGCCCTGATCGACGCATGTCCTTGCCGTCTGCTCCCGAGCTTCCCGCCGCCTTCGAAATCGTCCGTCTCGGCCCGTCGCGGGCGGAGGATTACCGGACCATCCGGCTCGCCGCCCTGCAAGCCGATCCCGGCGCGTTCGGCTCGACCTACGAGCTCGAGGCCGCGCGTGGCCTCGACCACTTCGTGGAGCGCCTGGCGGGCACCGCCGTGTTCGGCGCCTATCGCGACGGCGAGATCGTCGGCATGGCCGGCCTGCGGCGCGAGCCCGGCCCGCGCGAGCGCCACAAGGGCGTGCTGTGGGGCGTGTTCGTCGAGGCGCGCGTGCGCGGCCTCGGCGTCGGCCGCGCGCTGCTCGACGCGGTGCTCGCCGAGGCGGCCGAGGAACTCGCGCAACTCACCCTGGCGGTTGCCGGCGCCGACCCGCGCGTGCGCGACTGGTACGTCCGCGCGGGCTTCGAGGTCTACGGCGTCGAGCCGCGCGCGCTGAGCGTGCCGGGCGGTTTCGTCGACACCGTGCTGATGGTCCGCTTCCTCACCTCCGCCGATTCGCCCGGCGATACCGATACGCGACGATGCGCGACAAGTCAGCCGAACTGAAGGCCAGCAAGCGCCGCGCGCTGGCGCTGCTGCTCGCCGTCACGGCGGTGTTCGCGCTCACCCTGGCGGTGCCCGGCGGGCCGTGGATCGACGGCGTGAAGGCGGTGGCCGAGGCCGCCATGGTGGGCGCGCTGGCCGACTGGTTCGCGGTCGCCGCGCTGTTCCGGCGCGTGCCGATCCCGATCGTGTCGCGCCATACCGAGATCGTGCCGCGCAACAAGGCGCGCATTGCCGACAATCTCGCGCAGTTCGTGCGCGAGCGCTTCCTCGATCCGGCCTCGATCGTCGCGCTGATCCAGCGCCACGACCCGGCCGCGCGTCTCGCCCAATGGCTGGTGGAGCCCGCCAATACCCGGGTGCTCGGCGGCTACGCGACGCGGCTGATCGGCTTCGCGCTGGAGATGACCGACGACGCGCGGATCCAGCGCTTCGTCAAGGACGCGCTGCACGCCGCCTTCGACAAGGTGGACCTGTCGCGTTCGGCCGGCGCGATCCTCGACACGCTCACGCGCGACGGCCGCCACCAGCAACTGCTCGACGACGGCATCGCCCAGCTGGTCGCGCTGCTGCGCGAGCCCGAGCAGCGCGGCGCGATCGCCTCCTACATCGTCGACTGGCTCAAGGGCGAATATCCGAAGATGGAGCGCGTGATGCCGACCGCCTGGCTCGGCGAGCACGGCGCCGAGCTGATCGCCAACGCGGTGACGCGCGTGCTGATCCAGATCGGCGAGGATCCGGAGCACCGGCTGCGGCGCAGCTTCGACGCCACGGCCGCGCGCCTGGTCGAGCGGCTCAAGGCCGATCCCGCGTTCATCGAGAAGGGCGAGGAACTCAAGCGCTACCTGCGCGACGGCGAGGCCTTCAACGGCTACGTGGCCGAGCTCTGGAGCCAGTTGCGCGACTGGCTCAAGGCCGATCTGGCGCGCGAGGATTCGCTGCTGCACCGGCAGGCCGCCGCGCTGGGCGGCTGGCTCGGCGAGCGGCTGGCGGCCAGCCCGGCGCTGCGCGAATCGATGAACGAGCACGTCGAGAAGGCGGCCGCCGAGATGGCGCCCGAGTTCGCGGCCTTCCTCACGCGGCATATCAGCGACACGGTGCGCAACTGGGACAGCGAGGAGATGTCGCGGCAGGTCGAGCTCAATATCGGCAAGGACCTGCAGAGCATCCGCATCAACGGCACGGTGGTGGGCGGCCTGATCGGGCTGGTGCTGTACCTGGTGAGTTATGCGGCGCGCTGGGCCGGCGCCGGGCTGCCGTTGCACTGACGTGTCGGCATCCCGGCTCGCCGGGTACCGAAGCGGCAACGCGGGAACCGTGGGTCCCGTTGCGTTGGCCGCTCCCGCTGCACCGGGAAACTGGCCTCAGCCCAGCGCGCCGAGGATCCGAGGCAGCAGCGCGTCCGTGAACTGCCAGATCAGCGAAGAGTCGTTGGTCTGGAAGGCCGCGCTGTTGTAGTAGGTGTTTCGGTATCCCTGCAGCGCGTTCATCCTGGTGTAGAACCCGGCCGCGATCTCCGGTGCGGAAACGCCGAGCTGGAACGGCGTATGGTTGCTCAAGACCTCGAACCCGTCGAAATGAACCGGGTACGTGCCGGCCTGGGCCAGCGATTCGACCTGGAGTCGGATCTGTGTCTTGATGAGGTCCACCGGTTGCGGCGATTCCGCGCCGAACAGGACGAGGTAGAGCCCGGGAAGGGTCGGGATCAGCGTATACAGGCACGGAAGCGGCGGCAGGTTGTAGGGCCTGTCGGGCGCCCGGTTGACGATGGAGATCCCCTGCGGCAGACCGGAAATCCTTGCCAGGCCGACTGCGTAGCACCTCGACTGCAATCTGCCGAACACCGATGCCTCGCGCCGATCGAGATCGACGTCGGCCAGGTTGCCCAGGGTAGGCGGTGCCGACCAGACGAGCTTGCGACAAAGGATGGTCAGGGAGCCTGTCGGCGTGTCCGCCATGACTCGAATGCGCGAGTCGCCGCGTTGGATCAGCCTCAGGCGCGCATTCAGCACGACGCTATTGCCAAGATACCGGGCTGCCTTGTCGTAGAGTTGCGCCGTTCCCCCCTTGATACTCAGGAATCCGTTGCCGAGAATGGCGTCGACCACGCCCCGGCCGAACAGCTTGATGACGTATAGCGTAGGACTTCTGAGCAGATCGCCGGCCCCCTGGTTGTACTGGAAGATGGTCGGGACCAGCGCTTGCAGGCCGTACTTCGTCGCAAAATCGGCGAACGGTTCGAGGAGCTCCGCCGGGACCGGGTCGGGAAGCTGGAATCCGGCATCGATATAGGGGTACGTCGTGGCGAGAATCTGCTGGTAGGTCGCCAGTGCGCGGCCGATATCGGCTTGCGACGGCGGGGTGGCGTTCGAGAGCGGAAGCCCCGTGCGCAGATCGATGCTCAACGCGGCGTTGTTGCCGGCACCGGGTTGATTGACGATGGACTCCACATCGAGTCGTTTGAAGTAGTCGAGCACCACGGGCGTTTGTTCGAAATACAGGACGCCGACATTGATCGGGGTGCCCGTGCCCGGATCGATATGGGTTTCCGCATGACCACCGAGGTGGTCCTTGCGTTCCAGCAGCGTCACGCTCTTGCCGGCGTCGTGCAGGCGGGTGGCGATGTAGGTTCCCGCGGATCCCCCGCCGATCACGCAAACATCACGCTCGATGGCCGGCACGCCCTGGGCCTGCGCGGGACGACTCTCCAGCTGTGACACTAGCGTACTGGCCAATGCCGCGCCGGACATCTTGAGAATATCGCGTCGATGCATGTTGATGCTCCTGGAAAAGACTTTGCGTTGAACGGAAAAATCCTTTGACGGTTCAGCTCGTGCCGGCTCTGTCGCGTATCGACTCGGGATGATGATTTATGCTGGATTTTTCTGGATTTGAATTGAAGTGGGGTGATTCGTTCTTGATGTCAATTGGAGGTTTTGTGCGTTATCGGATGCTGCGAACGAGGCGGTGGGCGCGAGCTGATGTTTGATATTTTCATTATCGTCATCAATTGTTTAATTGCCGAATGCCGGAATGGGGAAAGTCTAGCAAGAGAATGAAGAATATCAAGGGGAATGGATTGGGTTTCGATTTTCGAAAATTTCGCATCTTTATTCAATAATATTTGCGTCATCGAAACCCTTTCGTATTCGGCGATACCCGGCTTTGGCGTCCGGGGTTGATTCCCCGACAATGTTTCCCTCGCATGCACACGCCCGGCCGGCTTGCGTGACAGCCATGTGGCACGCGCCGCCGTGTTCAATCCCGTTTGACATTTCTCCGCTCGACGCCGCGCAAGCCCTCATGGTGTAATCGCGCGACCGTTCGCAATCCTTCGCGACCCTGTCCGCAACCCGTTTCCCCTCCAAGGAGAAGGAGCTTCCATGTCTCCCGTGTCGGCCTTCAAGCTGATCCTCTTGTCGATCGCCGCGATCGTCGTGCTCGAACTGGTCGCCAAACGCCTGAGGCTGCCGCCCGCCGCCGCGCTGCTGGTCGGCGGCGCGGGCATCGCCTTCGTGCCGGGCCTGCCGCCCATCAACCTCGATCCCGACCTGGTGCTGATCGTGTTCCTGCCGCCGCTGCTGGTGGACGGCGCCTATTTCTCGGTGTGGGAGGAGTTCAAGCGCAACCTCGGCGGCATCATGATGCTGGCGATCGGCGCGGTGGTGTTCACCACCCTGGCGGTCGGCCTGGCCGTGCACTGGGCGGTGCCCTCGCTGCCCTGGGCGGCCTGCTTCACGCTCGGCGCGATCGTCTCGCCGCCCGACGCGGTGGCCGCCAAGGCGGTGCTCGAACGGGTCGCGCTGCCGCGCCGGCTGATGGTGCTGCTCGAAGGCGAGAGCCTGCTCAACGACGCGGCCGGCCTGGTGCTGTACCGCTTCGCGGCGGCCGCCGCGCTGACCGGCGCGTTCAGCTTCCAGGGCGCGGTGCTGCGCTTCGCCGAGCTGGGGCTGGGCGGCGTGGCGGTCGGCTTCATCGTCGGCTGGGCGCTGATCCGCTTCATCAAGCTGCTCTCCGACGACTACCTGATCACGATCTCGGCGGTGCTGGGCGGCTGGGTCAGCTATATCGCCGGCGAGACCCTGGAAGTGTCGGGCGTGATCTCGACGGTGACCATGGGCATGATGCTGGGCTGGCACCAGCACGAGATCTTCAGCGCGATGGTGCGGGTGCGCTCCACCGCCTTCTGGAAGATCATGGTGTTCCTGCTCGAGGCCCTGGTGTTCGTGCTGATCGGGCTGTCGCTGCGCGGCGTGCTGGTGCGCCTGGGCGGCTTCGGCGAGGTGTTCGCGAGCATGACGCCGATGCTGCTGGCGGTGCTGGCGGCCGTGATCGGCTCGCGTTTCCTGTGGATCTTCGCGGTCGAGTTCCTGAAGCTGCCGCGCCGCTGGTTCGGCCGCGCCGGCCTGCATGCGGACTGGCGCGCCGCCACCGTGATGAGCTGGGCCGGCATGCGCGGCGTGGTCACGCTGGCGATCGCGCTGTCCCTGCCCGAGGCGATGCCCGGCCGCGACATGATCCTGGTGGCCGCCTTCGCGGTGATCCTGGTCACGGTGCTGCTGCAGGGCACCACCATCGGCCCGCTGATCCGGCTGGTGTCGCCGCACGACGGCCATGTGCCGAACTCGCGGCATCTCACCGAGCCGCGTGCCTGGGCACGCATGAGCCGCGCGCAGCTGGCCGCGATCCAGCCGCTGGTACGCGACGCCGAGGGCAAGGTGATCCACCCGCGCCTGCTCGAGCAGTACGGCTACCGGATGTCGATCGCCGAGCGCTTCGAGCACGAGCCGGCCTTCCCGACCGAGGACGTGCACGCCCATTACGACGTGGTGCTGGCCGCGGTGGCGGCCGGGCGCGCCGAGATGCTGCGCATGCATCGCGCCGGCGAGATCCACGACGAGGTGCTGCACCAGCTCGAGCGCGAGCTGGACCAGCAGGAAGTGACGGCGCGCCTGGCGATGGAATGAGGCGCTGGTCACGCCTGCCCATGAAGCCATCGACACCGGCGCATCGATACGGAGCGCGATCATGAAGCGAAGCATGGCGAGGCCTCGCCTCGGCCCGAGGTCCCTGTTGCCCGCCGTGCTCTTGCTCGGCCTGGCCGCCGGCGCGGCGCAGGCGAGGATCGAGCAGGACGTGCGCTGCTTCCGGAGCAGCGAGGGCGCCGCGCCGATCCGCTTCGAGTTCCGCATGTTCTACGACAGCGACACGAATTGGTCGGGCGGCTACGTGCGCTACAAGGGATCGAAGACGGTGATCCCGATCGTGCTGAAGTCCGAGCACGGCACCGAGCTTGCTCCGGGCCGCCCCGACGAATTCGATCGCACCTGGGTGGAGGTGATCGACGGCCGGCTGGGCGGCGAGTACCGGATGCTCAGCCAGGGCGCGATCGTCGAGTCGATGAGCTACACGAAAACCTCGCCGCGCCGCAGCGTCGGCTTCGTCGACGATCCCGGGAGCTTCACCTCGGACAGCACCGCCTGCCAGTGGTGATGCCCGCTTTCTCCTGACGAATTCCTTTCGTTTCCGCTGGCGCTGCACGGCGCCCGCCATCGCTGCAGCGTCCGGCGCGATCTCCTACAATCAAACCCGTCGTCCGCCGCGGACGCTGGCGCCGAAGTCCGGCACCGGCCGCGCGCGGCATGCTTTTCAATCTGGTCCATCTGCAGGTAACGAGCCGCCCGGGTCGTAGGCCGACCCGGGCGTTTGCCACACCGCCCGCGCCGTAAGCCGGTCGGGCGGTATCCACCGAGAGTCCCCATGAAAGCATCCGATCTGTTCGTCAAGGCGCTGGAAGCCGAAGGCGTCGAATACGTGTTCGGCATTCCCGGCGAGGAAAACCTCGACCTGCTCGAATCGATCCGCCATTCGCGGATCAAGCTGGTGCTCACGCGCCACGAGCAGGCCGCCGGTTTCATGGCCGCCACCTACGGGCGGCTGACCGGCAAGGCGGGCGTGTGCCTGTCCACGCTCGGCCCCGGCGCCACCAACTTCGTCACGGCCGCCGCCTATGCGCAGCTCGGCGGCATGCCGATGCTGATGATCACCGGCCAGAAGCCGATCAAGACCAGCAAGCAGGGACACTTCCAGATCGTCGACGTGGTCGACATGATGCAGCCGCTCACCAAGCTGACGCGCCAGATCGTCTCGATCGGGCATATCCCCTCGGCGGTGCGCGAGGCGTTCCGGCGCGCCGAGGACGAGCGCCCCGGCGCCGCCCACCTCGAGCTGCCCGAGGACATCGCGCACGAGGAGGGCGACGGCAAGCCGATCCCGGCCAGCTATAGCCGCCGCCCGGTGGCCGAGGAGAAGGCCGTGGCGCGGGCGGTGGAGGCGATCCACCAGGCGCGCCATCCGCTGCTGATGATCGGCGCGGGCGGCAACCGCAAGACCAGCGCGCGCATGCTGCGCGAGTTCGTCGACGCCACCGGCATCCCGTTCTTCACCACCCAGATGGGCAAGGGCGTGATCGACGAGACGCATCCGCTGTGGCTCGGCAACGCCACGCTCTCGGACGGCGACTTCGTGCACCGCGCGATCGACCATGCCGACTGCATCATCAACGTCGGCCACGACGTGATCGAGAAGCCGCCGTTCTTCATGCGCAGCAACGACAAGACCGTGATCCACGTGAACTTCCTGGGCGCCCAGGTCGATCCGGTCTACTTCCCGCAGATCGAGGTGGTGGGCGACATCGCCAACGCGGTCTGGCAGATGAAGGAGGCGCTGGCGCCGAAGCAGAGCTGGGACTTCTCGCGCTTCATGCTAATCAAGGAGCGCTTCGACGAGCACCTGAAGAAGGGCGAGGACGATCCGCGCTTCCCGCTGCACCCGGTGCGCGTGGTGCACGACCTGTCGCGCGCGCTGCCGGAGGACGGCATCGCCTGTCTCGACAACGGCATGTACAAGATCTGGTTCGCGCGCTACTGGCGCGCCCACGAGCCGAACTCGCTGCTGCTCGACAACGCGCTGGCCTCGATGGGCGCGGGCCTGCCCTCGGCGATTGCCACCAAGATCGTGCATCCGCAGAAGAAGGTGGTGGCGATCTGCGGCGACGGCGGCTTCATGATGAATTCGCAGGAACTCGAGACCGCCGTGCGCCTGAAGCTCGACCTGGTGGTGGTGCTGCTGCGCGACGATGCCTTCGGCATGATCCGCTGGAAGCAGGAGAACATGAACTTCCCCGACTACGCGATGACGCTCGACAACCCCGACTTCGTCGCCTACGCGAAGAGCTATGGCGCGCAGGGCCATCGCGCCGAATCGGCCGACGCGCTCGGGCCGCTGCTCGAACACTGCTTCGCCACGCCGGGCGTGCACCTGGTCGACGTGCCGATCGATTACTCGGACAACGAACGGATCCTGAACCGCGAGATCCCGCGCCTGTCCGCGCAGCTCTGAGTGTTTCCCCCTCGCGGTGCCGCGCCTCGCGCGCGGCGCCGCCGATTCCCGCATCCCCCGACCGGAGGCAAGCCATGCTGAAGGAAAGCTACCCGTACTACCTCGCCAACCAGGCCGTGCAGGCCAACACCGATCTCGAAGTCACCGACAAGTACAGCGGCAAGGTCGCCACGCGCGTCGCGCTGGCCGACGCGAAGGCGATCGACGCGGCCATCGCGGCCGCCGTCGAGGCCGAGAAGCCGTTCGCCGCCTGGCCGTCGTTCCGCCGCCAGGCCGTGCTCGATCACTGCGTGACGCGCTTTCGCGAGCGCTTCGACGAGCTAGCCGACGCGCTGTGCATCGAGGCCGGCAAGCCGATCAACGATTCGAAGGGCGAGGTCACGCGCCTGATCGACACCTTCCGGGTGGCCGCCGAGGAATCGGTGCGCATCCGCGGCGAGCTGGTCGACCTGGAGATCTCCAAGCGAGCCCAGGGTTATTCGGGTTACGTGAAGCGCGTGCCGATCGGCGCCTGCTCGTTCATCTCGCCGTTCAACTTCCCGCTGAACCTGGCCGCCCACAAGGTCGCGCCGGCCATCGCGGCGGGCTGCCCGTTCGTGCTCAAGCCGGCCAGCCGCACGCCGATCGGCGCGCTGATCATCGGCGAGGTGCTGGCCGAGACCGACCTGCCCAAGGGCGCCTTCTCGATCCTGCCCGCGCATCGCGACGGCGCCGACCTGTTCACCACCGACGCGCGCTTCAAGCTGCTCTCCTTCACCGGCTCGCCGGCGGTGGGCTGGGACCTCAAGCAGAAGGCCGGCAAGAAGAAGGTGGTGCTCGAACTGGGCGGCAACGCGGCCGCGATCGTCGACGCCGACCAGCGCGAGCGGCTCGACTACGTGGTCGAGCGGCTGGTGTTCGGCGCCTTCTATCAATCGGGGCAGAGCTGCATCGGGGTGCAGCGGATCCTGGTGCACGCAAGCCTTTACGAGGCGCTGCGCGAGAAGCTGGTCGCCAAGACCCGCGCGCTGAAGATGGGAGACCCGAAGGATCCGCAAACCTTCGTCGGCCCGATGATCTCCGAATCGGAATCGCGCCGCCTGGCCGGCTGGATGGAGGCGGCGGTGCAGGCCGGCGCGAAGATCGTGGCCGGCGGCAAGGTGGACGGTGCGATGTTCGAGGCCACCCTGCTGGAGCATGTCGGCCGCGATCAGGACCTCTATCGCAAGGAAGCCTTCGGGCCGGTCGCGCTGCTCGAACCCTTCGAGCGCTTCGAGGATGCGCTGGCGCGCGTCAACGACAGCGATTTCGGCCTGCAGGCCGGCGTGTTCACCGATTCGCTGTCGCATGCGCATCGCGCCTGGGACGAGCTCGAGGTGGGCGGGGTGGTGATCAACGACGTGCCCTCGTTCCGCGTCGACAACATGCCCTATGGCGGCGTCAAGGATTCGGGGCTCGGTCGCGAGGGCATCCGCTATGCGATCGAGGACATGACCGAGCCGCGCCTGATGGTGGTCCGCCAACCCGGCTGAACGCCTTTGCCGAGGCGGCTCGCGGCGAATCCGGCCGCGTCGTGGCGCAAGCCCGGCGCGGCCGGTTTTTTTCGCCCGCGGCGGTTGCCCCGGCGGCTTGCTCAGGATGTCGTCTGCGATTGCGTCGCAAACGAGCATGGCGCATGCCCAGTGCGTCGGATTCCCCAGCGTGAAATATAAAAATCGTTTAGAATCATTAAGTTATATTTCTCTAAAAGAAGCAATGCCGCCGAAAACCGGGAATTCACAACCGGAAGTGCGCCAGAGAGGGCGCAGGCGGAGCCGCCCCCGCATGGACCCAGCCGCTGTCCATCCCTGGCGGCGGGCGACGGCACACGCGACGACTCCATGAACGGAACAACCAATACGGACTACGCGCCGGATTCGCATGAATCCGGCATTTCGGTGCTGCTCGTCGACGACCAGGCGTTCGTCGGCGAGGTGGTGCGTCGTCTGCTCGCCGCCGAATCCGACATCGCGCTGCATGTCTGCACGGACGCGCACGCCGCGCTGGAGATCGCGCGCGAGGTGCGCCCGAGCGTGATCCTGCAGGATCTGGTGATGCCGGACATCGACGGGCTCGAGATGGTGCGCGCCTGGCGCGCGGAGGCCTTCACGGCCTTGGTGCCGATCATCGTACTCTCGGTCAACGACGATCCGCTGGCCAAACGCGAAGCCTTCGTCGCCGGTGCGAACGATTACCTGGTCAAGCTGCCGGACCCGATCGAGATGATCGCGCGGATCCGCTACCACTCGAATTCCTATCGCACGCTGCGCCAGCGCGACGAGGTGCTCGACTTCCTCTCGCACGACATGCGCGCGCCGCAGAGCTCGATCCTCTCGCTGCTCGACACCTACCGCGCCACCCACGGCGAGATGCCCCTGCTGCTCGAACGCATCGAGCTGCATGCGCGCCGCGCGCTGGCGCTGGCCGACGGCTTCATCCAGCTGACCCGCGCGCAATCGGAGAAGCAGCCGACCGAGCTGGTCAGCCTCAACGAGGTGCTGCTCGACGCGGCCGACCAGCTCTGGGAGAAGGCCGGCAACATGGGCAGCCGGATCAGCGTGGGGGTGCCCGAGCTGGAGTGCCTCTGCATCGGCGACCGGATGATGCTCACGCGCGCGGTCGCCAACCTGATCGACAACGCGCTCAAGTACGGGCCGGCCGGCGCCGAGGTGCGCTGCCTGATCGCCGACGACGGCGAGGACTGGCTGGTCGGTGTCGAGGACGAAGGGCAGGGCATCGCGCCCGAGCTGCGCGCCAGCGCCACCGAATCCTTCGTGCGCCTGACCCACGGGCCCGGCACCCAGCGCGGCGGCTTCGGGCTCGGCCTGGCCTTCGTGCGGGCCGCCGCCGGCAAGCATCGCGGCGAGATCCTGATGCGCTACACCGCGCGCGGCTTCATGACCGGTCTCGCGCTGCCCAAGGCCTCGCCGCGCGCCTGAGCGGGCGCGCCCGCTCAGGCGCGAGCGGTTCCCGGCCGCCTCTCCCGCGCCTTTTCCTCCCGCCTCGAACCTGCCGCGCATCCTTCCGTCCCTGTTTCGAGGGACCGCCGCCGGCGCGAGCCGCGCGCCACCGCTGCGCGCCCGCCACGCCGGGCCCGCCCGGGCTGTCTAGGCGGCCGTAAAGACAGTACACTCGTGCTGGCTCGCGCCCCGCCGGGCGCCATGCCGTCCGTGCCGCGACGGCTCCCGAACGCATCCGCTGACTACCCACATCGAAAACATGGCCAACGTGTCGCCTCGCGCAAGCATCGAGCATCCTTCCAAGTCCGCCGGCGCGCGGATCACGCTCGGCAACCGGATCCTGCTCAGCTTCGGCGCGCTGTTCGTGCTGATGCTGGTGATGGCCGGCTTCTCCTACACCAAGCTGCGCCTGATCGACGAGGAAACCAACAGCATCCAGCGCGATTCGCTGCCTGGCGTGTACCTGGCCACCTCGCTGCGCGCCTCGGCCAACGAGTCCTACACGGCGATGCAACGCGCCATCTTCGTGGATGCCGACGCGGCCGCCTCGGCCGCCGACCTCGACAAGATCCCCGGCATGCTCGATGCATTCGAGAAGCTTTCCACCACCTACCAGAAATCGACCTTCCGCGAGGACGATCGCCAGCGTTTCGCGACCTTCCGCGGCGTCTACGAGCGCTACCTGCCGCTGCTGGCCGATGCCGTGCAGAAGGCACGCAGCGGTTCGCACGCCGACGCGGTGAGCGCCTACGCGCGCTGCACGCCGGTGTGGGAGGACGTGATCCGCAATGCCAACATCCTGGTTACCGAGAATCGCAGCTTCGCCGATCAGTCGGCGCAGTCGATCCGCGAATCGGTGTCGAGCACCCAGATCACGCTGGCCACGGTGGTGGCCGTCGAGCTGGTGGCCGCGCTGGTGATGGGCTGGCTGCTGTATCGCGCGGTGATGCGGCCGATGGCGGAACTGGTCGGCGTGCACGACGTGATGCGCACCGGCGACCTGACCCAGCGCCTGCAGCTCGGCCGGCGCGACGAGTTCGGCACGCTCGAGACCGGCTTCAACCGCATGGCCGACGAGATCACCTCGCTGGTCGCGCAGGCGCAGCAGTCCTCGCTGCAGGTCACCACCTCGGTGGCCGAGATCGCCGCCACCTCGCGCGAGCAGCAGGCCACCGCCAACGAGACGGCCGCCACCACCACCGAGATCGGCGCCACCTCGCGCGAGATCTTCGCCACCTCGCGCGACCTGCTGCACACCATGAACGAGGTGTCGACGGTGGCCGAGCAGTCGGCCACCCTGGCCGGCATGAGCCAGAACGGCCTGACCCAGATGGGCGAGACCATGCGCAGCGTGATGGACGCGGCCGGCTCGGTCAACGCCAAGCTGGCGATCCTCAACGAGAAGGCGCTCAACATCAACCAGGTGGTGGCCACCATCACCAAGGTCGCCGACCAGACCAACCTGCTGTCGCTGAACGCGGCGATCGAGGCCGAGAAGGCCGGCGAATACGGCCGCGGCTTCGCCGTGGTGGCCACCGAGATCCGCCGCCTGGCCGACCAGACCGCGGTGGCGACCTACGACATCGAGCAGACCGTCAAGGAGATCCAGTCGGCCGTGTCGGCCGGCGTGATGGGCATGGACAAGTTCTCCGAGGAAGTGCGGCGCGGCATGCTCGACGTGCAGCAGGTCGGCACCCAGCTCTCGCAGATCATCACCGAGGTGCAGACCCTCGCGCCGCGCTTCCAGCTCGTCAACGAGGGCATGCAGACCCAGGCCAGCGGCGCCGAGCAGATCACCCAGGCGCTCTCGCAACTGTCCGAGGCGGCCCAGCAGACGGCCGAATCGCTGCGCCAGTCCTCGCAGGCGATCGACGACCTGACCCTGGTCGCCAACGGGCTGCGCACCAGCGTCTCGCGCTTCAAGGTCGAGGCGTGAGCGCCGCGACCCGCCCCACCATGCTGTTCCTGCTGTTCGAACTCGAGGGCGCGCGGTATGCGCTCGATGCCGCCGACATCGCCGAGGTGCTGCCGCTGGCCGCCGCCAAGCCGATCCCGGGCGCGCCCGCCTGGGTGGCCGGGATCGTGATCCATCGCGGCGTGCCGGTGCCGGTGATCGACGTGTCGCGGCTCGCGCTGGGCCGCGCCGCCGCGCCGCGGCGATCGGCGAGGACGATTCGGTGCTCGACGCGATCGCGACATACTGCCTGCAGCAAGCGGGCGACTGAACCTCGACCGGGATGCGCTCCCGCTCGCTGGAATACGAAACGCCGCGAAACGCCGG
>NZ_VWWK01000157.1:0-16385 GCF_011753035.1 Burkholderia sp. Ax-1720
CGGAGACGCTGGTCAAGCGCGGGCTGCGCATCGTGTCGGGCCGCACGGAAAGCCACGTGATGCTGGTGGACCTGCAGGCCAAGAAGATCACGGGCAAGGCGGCGGAAGCGGCGCTGGGCGCGGCGCAAATCACGGTGAACAAGAACGCGATCCCGAACGATCCTGAGAAGCCGTTCGTGACCTCGGGCATTCGCCTGGGTTCGCCGGCGATGACCACGCGCGGCTTTGGCGCGAAGGAGGCCGAGATCGTCGGCAACCTGATCGCCGACGTGCTGGAGGCACCGGAGGACGCGGCGACGCTGGAGCGCGTGCGTGGGCAGGTGGCCGAGCTGACCCGGCGCTTCCCGGTTTACAGCGGTCGTTCGTAATCCTCTGCTAAACAGGCATATCGCCGCGATTGACGGCGATATGCACGAGATCGCGCGCCGTCCCGGCCTTTATCGGCCAGGGCGGCGCGCCTGCGTTTGACGATGGACGGGCCGCAAGGGCCCTGCCGCGAGCCGATCCGGACGACGCGCGGCGGCATCGATCGATCCGGATTCGACGAGGCGGCGAATGCGCGGCAGAAACCCGTTCGACATGCATCAGCTCCGTACCTGGCTGGATGATCTGGTGGCCTATCTCGATGCCGCGCACCGCGGCCGTGACGATCTCGACGCCGTGCGCGACGCGCTGGGCTGCGAAATCGTGCCGGCGGAGCCGCCTGCCGAGGCGGCCGGCTTGCCGAGCGCCGATGCCTGGCTGGCCGAAGCGGTTGCGCGCGCAACCTCCGCCGACGCGCGGCTGGCCGCCATCGCGCAGGGCATCGCGCGGCTCGCGCCGTCGTTGCGCTGGTATCGACGGCCCACCGAGGCGCCCGATGCCGCGTTCGAGCACGGGCACGCCAATGCGATCGTGATCGGCGGCGCGGGGCTCGCGACGCTCGGCGGCCTGATCGTCGGAATCTCGCTGATGGCGCCCGGGGTGGCCTATCCCGTGCATCGCCATCCGCCCGACGAGGTCTATGTGGTGCTGTCCGACGGGCAATGGTGGCGCGATGGCGCCGGCTGGTGGACGCCCGGCGCCGGCCAACTGGTGCTCAACGACGGCGGCGTGCTGCATTCGATGCGCGCCGGCGACGTGCCCTTGCTGGCCGTGTGGTTCCTGAGCGGCGCGACCGCCGGCGGCGTGCCGGGCCCGCTCGACGAGGCCTGAATTCCGCGCTGCCGCCTCAAGCCGCCGATTCGGCGCGGATGAAGTCGATGAAGGCGCGCAGCGGCGCCGGCACGAGCCGCCGCCCCGGGTAGTAGAGAAACGGCCCCGAGAACGAATCCCACCACGGCTCGAGCACGCGCTCCAGCGCGCCGCTGTCGAAATGCGGCCGGAGCCAGTCCTCGAACAGATAGACCAGGCCGGTGCCGGCCACGGCCGCGTCGACGCCGAGGTCGAAGGCCGCGCCCAGCTCCACCAGCAATTGCCCGGCCGGCTCGATGCGCAGCTTCTCGCCGTCGCGCACGAAATCCCAGGGCACCGTCGCGCGGCCCGGAAAGCGGCCGAGGATGCATTCGTGATGCAGCAGCTCGCGCGGATGCGCCGGTCGCCCACGTCGATCGAGATAGGCCGGCGAGGCGCCCAGCGCCATGCGCTGCACGCGCGGGCCGATCGGCACCGCGATCATGTCCTGTTCGAGCCGTTCCTCGTAGCGGATGCCGGCATCGCAGCCCGCCGCCAGCACGTCGACGAAGCTCTCGTCGGCGGCCACTTCCAGGCGGATCTCGGGATAGGCGGCCAGGAAACGCGGCACGATCGCGGGCAGCACCAGGCGCGCGGCGCTGAGCGGCACGTTCAGGCGTAGCGTGCCGGCCGGCCGGTCGCGAAAGCCGTTGACCACGTCGAGCGCGGACTGCACCTCGTCGAGCGCCGGCGCGAGCCGCGACAGCAAGCGCGCGCCGGCCTCGGTCGGGGCCACGCTGCGCGTGGTGCGGTTCAGCAGACGCACGCCGAGCCGCGTCTCCAGGCGCCGCACCGCCTCGCTGAGGCCCGAGGCGCTGATGCCGGTCGCCTGCGCGGCGCCGCGAAAGCCGTTCGCGCGCGCCACCGCGACGAAGGCATGCAGATCGGATAAATCGGCACTCATTGTGCGCTCCTTCGTACAACCCGTGCGAATTATGCTGGCTTATCGAGGCAATCGCCAGCGCGTAAGCTCGGCTTTCCCTTCAAGGAGCAGCCAGATGAACGCCTCGTCCCAGACCCAGACCACCTACCAACTCGGCAGCCGCACGGTGCACCGGATCGGCTACGGCGCCATGCAGCTGGCCGGCCGCGCCGCCTTCGGGCCGCCCAAGGATCGCGCCGCGGCCATCGCGGTGCTGCGCGAGGCCGTCGAATCGGGCGTCGACCACATCGACACCAGCGATTATTACGGCCCCTATGTGACCAACGAATTGATCCGCGAGGCCCTGCATCCCTATCGCGACGAGCTGGTGATCGTCACCAAGATCGGCGCGCGACGCGACGACCAGGGCGGCTGGCTGCCGGCCTATTCGGCCGCTGAGCTCGAGAGCGCCGTGCACGACAACCTGCGCCGCCTGAAGCTCGACGTCATCGACGTGGTCAACCTGCGCATCATGTTCTCGGCGCTCGCGCCGACCGAGGGCTCGATCGAGGCGCAGTTGAGCGCGGTTGCCGAACTGCAGCGCCAGGGGCTGGTGCGGCACATCGGGCTCAGCAACGTCACGCGCGCGCAGGTGGAGGAGGGCCGACGGCTCTGCGAGATCGTCTGCGTGCAGAACCACTACAACCTCGTGCATCGCGCCGACGATGCCCTGGTCGACGCGCTGGCCGCCGACGGCGTCGCCTACGTGCCGTTCTTCCCGCTCGGCGGCTTCTCGCCGCTGCAATCCTCGGTGCTCTCGGGCGTGGCCGAGCGCCTGGGCGCCACGCCGATGCAGGTGGCGCTGGCCTGGCTGCTGCGGCGTTCGCCGAACCTGCTGCTGATTCCGGGCACGTCGTCGCTCGCGCATCTGCGCGAAAACCTCGCGGCGCGGCAGTTGGTGCTGGACGACGAGGCGATGCGCGAACTGGATGCCATCGTCGGCGCCTGAGCGATTTGCACCAATTGGTGAAAACTGTCGAAGTGCATTTCGACCCTGTATCCAGGCATCGAAATGCACTTTCGGCAGCGGTCGAGCGGTTTTTTTCCGCGTCTCGCGCCATGCTCGCGAGGCACGCCCGAGGATGCGCCAAGCCCTTGTTTTCAAGGCTTTCGGTGATATCCCGGCCGATTTCCCCGCGGATTTCGCCGCGTCTGCCGGGCCATTCCCGGATGCGCGGAACGCTCAGGTCGATTACAGTGTTCGGTTATCACGGCGGCGGGACGTTCCCGCCGTTCCCAAGAACACAGGAGTCGACCACATGAGCACCGGCAGCACCCCGACTTTCCCGATCGAACGCCACCCGAATCCCACCTCCGCGGAAAAGCGCGCCGAGCTGCTCGCCAATCCCGGTTTCGGCAAGATCTTCACCGACTACATGGTGACGATCCAGTACACCGAAGGCCAGGGCTGGCATGACGCGCGCATCGAGCCGCGCAAGGCGCTCGAAGTCGATCCGGCCATGCTCGTGCTGCATTACGCGCAGGAAATCTTCGAGGGCATGAAGGCCTATCCGCTGCCGGACGGCAAGATCGCCCTGTTCCGCCCCGAGCAGAACGCCAAGCGTTTCCGCAATTCGGCCCGTCGCCTGGCGATGGCCGAGCTGCCCGAGGAGCTGTTCGTCAATGCGGTGCGCGAGCTGGTGCGCCTCGAGCGCGACTGGATCCCGTCGGCCGAGGGCAGCGCGCTGTACCTGCGTCCGTTCATGATCGCCAACGAGGTGGTGCTGGGCGTGAAGCCCTCGGCGCGCTACCTGTTCTGCGTGGTGGCCACGCCGGTGGGCGCCTACTTCAAGGGCGACGCGTCGAAGGGCGTGGCGATCTGGGTGTCGGATACCTACACGCGCGCGGCGCCCGGCGGCACCGGCGACGCGAAGTGCGGCGGCAACTACGCCGCGAGCCTGGCCGCGCAGGCCGAGGCCACGCGCGAGGGCTGCGACCAGGTGGTGTTCCTCGACGCGGTCGAGCGCAAGTGGATCGAGGAACTGGGCGGCATGAACGTGTTCCTCGTGTTCGAGGACGGCTCGCTGCAGACGCCGCCGCTGACCGGCACCATCCTGCCCGGCATCACGCGTGCGTCGCTGATCGATCTGGCGCGCGATCTCGGCTACACGGTGCGCGAGGAGCCGTATTCGATCGAGCAATGGGAAGCCGATGCGAAGAGCGGCAAGCTGGTCGAGGCGTTCGCCTGCGGCACGGCCGCCGTGGTGACCTCGATCGGGCAGGTGAAGGGCCGCAAGCACAACTTCACGATCGGCGACGGCAAGGCCGGCCCGGTGACCCAGCGCCTGAAGCAGAGCCTGGTCGGCATCCAGACCGGCCGCGAAGCGGACCAGCACGGCTGGGTGGATATCATCGGCTGATGCCGTGCCGGTGCCCGCGTATTCGCCGGCACCCGAATGACGATCGAGCGAATTCCGAAACCCCGCGTCTGCAAAGACGCGGGGTTTTGTTTTGATCGAGGATTTTCTCCACTCGATTGTCGCGTGAAGCGGTTTATCGCATTCAATCGCGGCCGTTGATTTATTCGCGCTTTAATCCGCCATTTCCGAATGACGCGCCTGGCCTCTCGTTATATGATTGCGCCGCGCATGACGGTCTCGATCGAATCGCATGCGCATTCGCTTCGACAATCACACTAAAACCAAAGGAAGACCATGAGCGTTATCGAGGGGTTCGAGCGCAAGGCGCTATTCAATATCACGCGAGCCGTTGCCCTGGTTTGCGTCACCGTATTTCTGATCGGCATTGCCGGCGGTATTTTCTTCGGCATTTCAGTGTGGCAGGAACGCGTCGATACGCGTGTCTCCGCCAATGAAATCGTCGAGCCCTTGAAACAGGCCGAGCAGCCCGCCGCCGACCAGGACGAGGCACCGAAGGACGCCCAGCAACCGGCCGAGCCGGGCGCGCAGAAAAGCCCGCTGGCGGGTTTCAAGATTCCCTTCTCGCTGCAGAAGTACCTGGAGGGCGACAACGCCCGGATTATCCGGAAGCATCTCGACGAGATTCCCGCGGCCGATCGCCAGCCCTATCTCGACGAACTGGGCGCGGTGGTGAGCGCGGCCGAGGCCGCCAAGATCGAGGTGTTCCCGGCCATCAATGCGTTCATGGAGACCAAGCGGGAACGCTACAAGGACGTGGCGGTCCAGGCCGCGCAAAAGATGGAAACGCTGAAGATCGTTGCGGGCGCAACGGCGAGCGGCCTGCTGCTGGTGGCGCTGTTCAGCCTGGTGCTGGTGCTGCTGGCGATCGAGCGGAACACGCGGCCCATGCGCCAGGCCGGCGCCCCGGCGCGGGTCGAGCCGGCCGGCGAGATGAGCCAGGCATGAGCGCGCGCGACATGGTTTGGCGCAGGCTCCTGGTGTCGAGCCTCGCCGTCGCGGCGGCGCTGGGCATCGCGGCTTGCGGAAAGGGCAGCGGCGGCGATCAGGCCGCCGCCTCCGACCAGCGCTTCCCCGGCTATCAGCAGGTCGGCGGTTCCGGCGATGCGGCGCAGCTCTGGTTCAATCCGACGGATATCACGCGAGACAGCGGCGCTTACCTGATCCACGCCCTGAAGTCCTTCCCGGACGGTTATGCGCGCTTCGACGTGGCCACCAACTGCCGCGACCTGACGCGCCGCATGCCCGGCGCGCAGTATCGCGCCGACGGCACCGCCGACAAGGACTACCCGGGCAACGACGCGGCCGTGCCGGCCAAATCCGAGCCGGGCATGGCCGAGCTGATGTCGAAGGCCTGCGGCGTAGCCATGGCGGCGCGCTCGATTCGCGGGGAGTTCAAGGTGCCGGCGGCGCTGGAACTGCTGTATGGCGCCTACGACGCGCAGTCGAAATCGGCGAGCTGGCAGGATGCCGAGATTCCGGCGGGGCTCTCGGGAAGCGACATGCTGCAGTGGTCGGCGGGCCGTGCCTTGCAGGTCACCGGCGTGGCGAACTTCGCGTTCAGCGAAGGCGGCCAGCGCAAGCAGGTGCTGGTGACCAATGCGATTCCCGACGGCGGCGGCTGCCATGCCTGCACGGGCCTGCTCGGCGTGACGATCTTCAAGCAGGATGGCGATGCCTGGAAGGTCGAGGCCAGCTATCCCTACCTTGCCTCGATGGGCGCCTCGGGCAGTGTCGGCCAGGGCTTCGAATGGACCGCGGCGGGCGGCGACCAATACGCGCTGATCGTCACCGGCGGCGACATGCACCAGGGTTACGAGACCGCCAGCAGCAGCGTGTTCCTGCGCGGCAAGAACGGCGGCTTCACCCGTGTCGTCGAGGATGCCCAAACGGGCAGCTCGGACGCCGAGCGATTGTCCGTCAAGACCCGCTTCGTGAAGGGCAAGGATTCGGTTCACGACGACATCCAGCTGGCGTTCACGCACGAACTCGCGGGGCAGGCGGCCCGTGTCGCCGAGCATCGCTATGCCTACTCGGATGGAAAATACGAGCTGGTGAAGCAGGACGATGCCCCCGCTGTTGCCGCGACCGGCGAAGCGGCGAACAAGGCGGTCGAGCCGGGCGAGCCGTCCCGAAAGGACACGGCCAAGCAGGCGGCGGCGACACCGAAACCGAAGCCGGCGCGGGTGGCGGCAGCCCCGGCTCCCGTGCCCGCGCCGCAAGCGGCCAATGGGCCGAGCTTCGATTGTGGAAAAGCGCGATCGGACGCGGAGCGGTTGATCTGCGCGGACGGCGATCTCGCCGCGCAGGACGCCGCCGTGGCGAGGCTGCTCGGGCAGGCCAGGGCGGCGGTGGCCGACCGGGACGGTTTCCGGGACCGGGTTCGCCAGCAATGGGGATACCGCGACTCGGCATGCCATGACCGTCAATGCCTGACGCGCTGGTATGCCGCCCAGCGCGCCTATCTCGCCCAGGTGGCGCAGACCGGGCAACTCGACTGACGACGCGGTGGGGCGGGGCCGGGCATCATCGGCCCATGCCCCGCCGCCGATATCTCAACTACGCCGCGCCACCAGCGCGGATACCGTCTGCGCCGCTTCCTGCAGCGGCTCCAGGAACTCCTTCACCATCTGCCGGGCGGTATGCCGCTGGGCATTCCCGCTGATGTTCATCGCCGCGATCACGCGGCCGCGCCGGTTGCGGATCGGCGCCGACAGCGAGATCAGCCCCGCCTCGAGTTCCTGGTCCACGATCGCCCAGCCCTGCTTGCGCACCGTCGCGATCTCGTCCTTGAGCGCGGCCGGGTCGGTGATGGTCCTGGGCGTGTGCGCCTGGATCGGGCTCAGTGCCAGCACCTCGTCGAGCGCGGCCTCGTCGAGCGAGGACAGCAGCACGCGCCCCATCGACGTACAGTACGCGGGCAGGCGGCTGCCGATCGACAGGTTGATGGTCATGATCTTGTGGGTCGGCACGCGCAGCACGTAGACGATCTCGGTGCGGTCCAGCACCGCGGCCGAGCAGCTTTCATGGATGCGCGCCGACAATTGCTCCATCACCGGCTCGGCCAGGTTCCAGAACGGCATCGAGGTGAGATAGGCGAAGCCGAGATCGAGGATCTTCGGCGTGAGCCGGAACAGCCGGCCGTCGGCCTCCACGTAACCGAGCGTCTGCAGGGTCAGCAGGATCCGCCGCGCCCCGGCGCGCGTGAGCCCGGTGGTGGCGGCCACCTCGGTCAGGGTCTGCTCCGGCCGCTGCGCGTCGAAGGCGCGAATCACCGCCAGTCCGCGCGCGAACGACTGGACGTAGGAGTCACCGGGTTTGGCCTGAAGATCGTCTGTACTCATGGGCTGGGGGAGGTTCGATGCAAGTGCGAAGAGTAGCGCATGGGGTCGGTTCAAGCCAAGGACGAAAGCCGGCCGCGAACTTGACAGGCTTGCACCCCCTCCCTATGATCGCAAAACAGTTCGATATTCGATCTTATGTTCGTATATAGAACATCTTCGGAGCCAGGCCGCGAGTTTTCCGGCCTGGCTCCCGTTCCATCCGAACGAAGTTCCGGAGACAACCATGACCGATGCATTCCTCTGCGACGCGATCCGTACCCCGATCGGGCGATACGGCGGCTCGCTGTCCAGCGTTCGTGCCGACGATCTCGGCGCCGTGCCGATCAAGGCGCTGATCGAGCGTAACCGCGATGTCGACTGGAGCGCGATCGACGACGTGATCTACGGCTGCGCCAACCAGGCCGGCGAAGACAACCGCAACGTCGCGCGCATGTCGGCGCTGCTGGGCGGCCTGCCGCAATCCGTGCCGGGTTCGACGGTCAATCGCCTGTGCGGTTCAGGGATGGACGCGATCGGCATCGCCGCGCGCGCGATCAAGTCGGGCGAGGCGGGCCTGATGATCGCGGGCGGCGTGGAAAGCATGAGCCGCGCGCCCTTCGTGATGGGCAAGGCCAGCAGCGCCTTCTCGCGCCAGGCCGAGATCTTCGACACGACCATCGGCTGGCGCTTCGTCAATCCGCTGATGAAGCAGCAATACGGCGTCGACTCGATGCCGGAGACGGGCGAGAACGTCGCCACCGACTACGGCGTGAGCCGCGCCGACCAGGATGCCTTCGCGCTGCGCAGCCAGCAGAAGGCGGCGCGCGCGCAGCAGGACGGCTCGCTGGCGCAGGAAATCGTCGCGGTCACGATCGCGCAGAAGAAGGGCGATCCGCTGGTGATCTCGCGCGACGAGCATCCGCGCGAGACCTCGCTGGAGGCGCTCGCCAAGCTCAAGGGCGTGGTGCGCCCCGACGGCACGGTGACGGCCGGCAATGCCTCGGGCGTCAACGACGGCGCCTGCGCGCTGCTGGTCGCCAACGAGGAGAACGCCAAGCGCCATGGCCTGGTGCCGCGCGCGCGCATCCTCGGCATCGCCACCGCGGGCGTCGCGCCGCGCGTGATGGGCATCGGCCCGGCGCCGGCCTCGCAGAAGCTGCTGGCGCGCCTGGGCATGAGCATCGACCAGTTCGACGTGATCGAGCTGAACGAAGCCTTCGCCTCGCAGGGCCTGGCGGTGCTGCGCATGCTCGGCGTGGCCGACGACGATCCCCGCGTCAACCCGAACGGCGGCGCGATCGCGCTGGGCCACCCGCTCGGCGCCTCGGGCGCGCGCCTGGTGACGACCGCGATGTACCAGTTGCATCGCACCCAGGGCCGTTACGCGCTGTGCACGATGTGCATCGGCGTCGGCCAGGGCATCGCGCTGGCGATCGAGCGCGTCTGAGTCGCGCGAAGCCGATCCCGCCGAACGGCGGAATGCCCGGAACAACGGGCGTTCCGCCGTTTTTTCAGGTGCGCGGCGAGAGCGCCGGCCCTTCCAGGTGGAGATCCTCGGGTTCGAGCGCGTACAGTGCCGGATCGGGCGAGGCGCTGAGCGTGAAGCCCAGCCGCAGGTAGAAATCGATGGTGCCTTGCGAGGGCGTGGCCGACACATAGAGCCGCGCCGCGCCCATCGCGAGCGCCTGCGCGGCGGCCTCGCGATAGAGCTGCTCGCCCAGCCCGCAGCCGCGCCAGTCGTGGCTCACATGCAGGAACTTCAGTTGCCGCAGCGCGCCGTTCGCGCCGAGCGGCCGGCTGTCGACGATCACCGCCGCGACCAGCCGCGCGCCGTCGAAGCTGCCCAGGCACCAGCCGCCGCGATCGTGGCAGTCGAGCAGGAGCGGCGTGTAGTGCTCCGCCTCGCCCTCGGGCCAGCCGTCGACATCGTGGAATTCCGGCACGCGCTGCAGCGCGCCGTCGCGCAGCACGTACATGTGGTGGATGATTTCGCGCCGGTCGATGGTCCAGACCAGGGGCAGCTCGTCGCGCGCCAGCACGCGCCCGGCCAGCGCGTCGCGCTCGGCGCGGCTTCGGCGGTTCACGCCGCCGCCCGATGCGCGGCGATCGCGTACATCAGCGGCAGCCGCGGCATGCCGGCGGGCGGCACCATGCGATGCCCGTCCAGTTCTTCCATGTCGTCGAAGCCCTTCCAGCCGTTCGCGTAGGGATACTCGTCGAGGCTGTCGATCGCGAGCCCGGCCGCGACCAGCGCATTCACCACCTCGCCGATCCCCCACATGAACTCGTAGCTCGGATGCGGGTTCGCGAAATCGACCACGCCCGGCTGGTCGTGCCGCGCGCCGAGCCCCGTGCCGGAAGCCGCCACGTAATCGCCGACGCCGGCCGCCTCCAGGTTCGCCTCGCGCTTGAAATAGTCGTAGCCGGGTTTCCAGTGCGGATCGAAGTACAGCGCGAAGGGATGGAATTCGACCATCGCGAAGCGCCCGCCCGGTGCCAGCAGGCTGGCGATGCCCTGGGCCCAGGCGCGTAGGTCCGAGAGCCAGCAGATCGCGCCGTAGGAGGTGAACACGCGCTCGAAGCGCTCGCCGCGCGCGGCGGCCTCGGGCATCCAGTCGAGCACGTCGGCGCGCTCGAAGCGCGCGGGCAGGTTCGCGTCGGCCGACAGGCGCCGCGCGAAGTCGATCGCCTCGTCCGAGATATCGACGCCGGTCACCTGCGCGCCCAGGCGCGCCAGGCTCAGCGTGTCCTGCCCGGCATTGCATTGCAGGTGCAGCAGCCGCAAGCCGGCGATTTCACCCAGCAAGCCGAGTTCCTCCGGAAACAGCGTCGAACCGCCATCGCGGAAAAAGGCCGCCTGGTCGCCTTTATGACTGTTATGCGCGACGGTTGCCGTATTCCAGGACAGCCGATTCAGCTCGTGCAGTTCTTTTTTCATGGGAATGATTTTGCGCTTGAAGGGATCGGTCACGCCGCATCCTTGTTATGGTTTTCTCAGGTGCCGCCATCCTCGCATTATTTGATCGAGATCATGTGGAGAACAGAATCGAATAATTTATGCGCCTGATGGGTAAGGTTTTCCGCCCGGCTGCCGACAAAAAAGAGATGAGCCCGCGGCCGTCGCCGGGCCGCGTCGATCGGCGCGGCGCCCGGCGCGCGGCGCGGGCCGCCAGGACCAACCGACCCAGAAAGAAGCCGCGGCGCCACGAGCGCCGTGCGCCGGAGCCCGCGAATGCGCAACAACCAGCCGGTCACGCAGCACGAATACGAATTTCCCGAAGACTCGACCCTGATGTCGACCACGCGCGCCGACGGCACGATCACCTACGCGAACGCGACCTTCGTGCAGGTCAGCGGTTTCACGCCCGAGGAGCTGGTGGGTTCGCCGCACAACATCGTGCGTCACCCCGACATGCCGCGCGAGGCCTTCGCCGACATGTGGGCCACCATCCAGGGCGGCGAGCCGTGGATGGCGCTGGTCAAGAACCGCCGCAAGAACGGCGATCACTACTGGGTGCGCGCCAATGCCGTGCCGCTGATGCGCAACGGCGAGCCGCAGGGCTACATGTCGGTGCGCACCAAGGCCACGCCCGAGGACATCGCGGCGGCCGAGGCGCTGTACCGCGACTTCCGCGAGGGCCGCGCGCGCGGCCGGCGCTTCCACAAGGGCGTGGTGATCCGCGGCGGGATCGGGCGGCTCGGCTCGCTGCTGAAGACCATGTCGGTGCGCACCCGCATGTACCTGCCGATGGCGGCGCTGGTGCCGGTGGTGACGGGCGGTGCCTGGGCCTCGGGCGTGACGGGCTGGCCGCTGGCCGGCGTGGCGGCCAGCACTGCGGTGGCGGCGGGCCTGATCGTGGCCTGGCTCGATGCGCAGATCGCGCGGCCGCTGCGCGCGGTGCGCCGGCGCGCGCTGCGGGTGGCCACCGGCGAGAGCCGCAACGGCCCGGCCGTCACGCGCGTCGACGAGATCGGCATGACCCTGCGCACCATCGACCAGCTCGGGCTGATGTTCCGCTGGCTGGTGGACGACGTCAGCGAGCAGGTGCTGAACGTGCAGCGCGCCAGCAGCGAGATCGCGCAGGGCAACAACGACCTGAGCGCGCGCACCGAGCAGGCCGCCACGGCGGTCCAGCAGACCGCGTCCTCGATGGCGCAGATGACGGCCACCGTCTCCAGCAATGCCGCCACCGCCTCGCAGGCGAACCAGCTGGCGGTGTCGGCCAGCGACGCGGCCTCGCGCGGCGGCCACGCGGTCGGCGAGATCGTCGGCACCATGAACGAGATCACCGACAGCTCGCGTCGCATCTCCGACATCATCGGCGTGATCGACGGCATTGCCTTCCAGACCAATATCCTGGCGCTCAACGCCGCCGTCGAGGCGGCGCGCGCGGGCGAGCAGGGCCGCGGCTTCGCGGTGGTGGCGGGCGAGGTGCGCGCGCTCGCGCAGCGCAGCGCGAACGCGGCCAAGGAGATCAAGACCCTGATCGAGAACAGCGTCGAGCGCGTCGCCTCGGGCTCGCGCCGCGTTGACGACGCGGGCCGCACCATGGACGACCTGGTGGTGCAGGTCAAGCGCGTGGCCGACCTGATCGCCGAGATCAGCTCATCGACCGCCGAGCAGAGCGTGGGCGTCGAGCAGGTCGACCGCGCCGTGGTCGACCTCGACAATATCACCCAGCAGAACGCGGCCCTGGTGGAGCAGAGCGCGGCCGCCTCGGAAAGCCTGCGCCAGCAGGCCACCTCGCTGGTCGACGCGGTCGGCGTGTTCCGCTGAGCGCCTGGGAGCCTCGCGCCCGGCATGCGCGGCCGGGCGCCTCCCTTTCTCGATCGACCGCGCGCATCGAAACGAATCAGGGCGGATCGCGATGGCGACCTATCGGGACATACAGACTTACGTGAAGGAGCGCTACGGCATCGTCGCGCAAAGCGGCTGGATTGCGCATGTGAAGGAGCTCAACGGCCTGCCGATCAAGAGCCTGCGCAAGACCACGCGGCTCAAGCAGTGCCCGCAGCAGTGGCGCGGCGCGATCGAGGAGGCGATGCGCCATTTCGGCTGGCTCGGCTGAGCCGATTCGAGGCGGCGCGCGCCCATGAAAAAACGCCTTCGCGGCGGCTGCCGCGAAGGCGTTTCGTCGTCCGGAGCACGACGGGCCCGCGCTCGGGCCCGGCCGTGTCTCACACCGCGAGACACAGATACTTGATCACCACGTAGTCGTCGATGCCGTAGTGCGAGCCCTCGCGGCCGAGGCCCGATTGCTTGACGCCGCCGAACGGCGCCACCTCGTTCGAGATCAGGCCGGTGTTGATGCCGACCATGCCGTATTCGAGCGCCTCGGCGACGCGCCAGACGCGGCCGATGTCGCGGCTGTAGAAGTAGGCGGCCAGGCCGAACTCGGTGTCGTTCGCGAAGCCGATCACTTCCTCGTCGGAGGCGAAGCGGAACAGCGGCGCGAGCGGGCCGAAGGTTTCCTCCTTCGCGACCTTCATGTCGGGCGTCACGCCCGTCAGCACGGTCGGCTCGAAGAAGCCGTGGCCGAGCGCGTGGCGCTTGCCGCCCGTGGCGATGCTGGCGCCCTTGGCGAGCGCGTCCTCGATATGCGCCTCGACCTTCAGCACGGCCGCCTCGTTGATCAGCGGGCCCTGCATCACGTCGGCCTCGGTGCCGCGTCCCACCTTGAGCTTCTCGACCGCGGCCGCGAGCTTGTCGGCGAACGCGTCATAGACCTTGTCGTGCACGTAGAAACGATTGGTGCAGACGCAGGTCTGGCCGCTGTTGCGGTACTTCGAGGCGATCGCGCCCTCGACGGCCGCATCGAGATCGGCATCGTCGAACACGATGAAGGGCGCGTTGCCGCCCAGTTCGAGCGAGACCTTCTTGACGGTCGGCGCGCACTGCGCCATCAGCAGGCGGCCCACCGGCGTCGAGCCGGTGAACGAGAGCTTGCGCACCGTGGCGTTGCCGGTCAGCTCGCCGCCGATCGCCTTCGGGTCGCCGGTGACCACGCTGAACACGCCGGCCGGCACGCCCGCGCGCTCGGCCAGCACGGCCAGCGCGAGCGCCGAGAACGGCGTGGCCTCGGCCGGCTTGACCACGATCGGGCAGCCCGCCGCCAGCGCCGGGCCGACCTTGCGGGTGATCATCGCTGCCGGGAAATTCCACGGCGTGATCGCGGCGCAGACGCCCACCGGTTCCTTGGTGACGACGATGCGCTTGTCGCCGGCCGGGGTCGGGATGGTGTCGCCATAGACGCGCTTGCCTTCCTCGGCGAACCACTCGATGAAGGAGGCGGCGTAGAGGATCTCGCCGCGGGCCTCGGCCAGCGGCTTGCCCTGCTCGGTGGTGAGGATCAGCGCGAGATCGTCGGCGTGCGCGAGCATCAGCTCGTACCACTTGCGCAGGATGGCGGCGCGCTCCTTGGCGGTGCGGCGGCGCCAGGCCGGCCAGGCGGCGTTGGCCGCCTCGATGGCGCGGCGCGTCTCGGCCGCGCCGGCCAGCGGCACGCTGCCGAGCAGTTCGCCGTTGGCGGGGTTGCGGACTTCGAAGCTGGCGCCGTTGGCGGCGCCTTGCCATTCGCCGGCCAGGTAGATCTGCTGGCGGAACAGCGAGGGATCCTTCAGTGCTGCGGTGAATTCGGTGCTCATGCCTTGCCTCTGGATGCGGATGCCGTTGCGATGCGGTGAACGTGACAAGCCGCGTTCACGGCGGAACGCGGCTTGCCGGGCGATGCCGGTGGACCTCAGGCGGCGACGCCGACGGTTTCCTTCAGCACTTCCTCGAGGATGCCGAGCGCCTCGTCGAACACGGCGTCCTGGATCGTCAGCGGGAACAGGAAACGCACCACGTTCGAGTACACGCCGCACACCAGCAGCAACAGCCCGCGCTCGAGCGCGCGCGCCTGCACGCGCTTGGTGAAATCGGCATCGGGCTCCTGCGTGCCGGCCTTGAAGAACTCGACCGCCACCATCGCGCCCGGGCCGCGCACGTCGACGATCTGCGGCACCTCCGATTGCAGCGCCGAGAGCTTCGCCTTCAGTTTGTCGCCGAGCGCGGTGGCGCGCGCTTCCAGCTTTTCCTCGTCGATGATGTCGAGCACCGCGTGGGCCGCGGCCACCGCCAGCGGGTTGCCCGCGTAGGTGCCGCCCAGGCCGCCGGGCGCGGCCGCGTCCATCACGTCGGCGCGGCCGACCACGCCCGACAGCGGCATGCCGCCGGCCAGGCTCTTGGCCATGGTGGTCAGGTCCGGCAGCACGTCGTAGTGCTGCATCGCGAACAGCTTGCCGGTGCGCGCGAAGCCGGTCTGCACTTCGTCGGCGATCAGCACGATGCCGTGTTCGTCGCAGATCTTGCGCAGGCCGCGCACGAAATCGGCCGGCGCCGCGTAGAAGCCGCCTTCGCCCTGCACCGGTTCGAAGATGATCGCGGCGACGCGCTTCGGATCGATGTCGGCCTTGAACAGCATGTCGATCGCCTTCAGCGAGTCGGCCACGCTGATGCCGTGCAGCGCGTTCGGATAGGGGGCGTGGAACACGTCGCCCGGGAACGGGCCGAAGTTCAGCTTGTAGGGGGCGACCTTGCCGGTCAGCGCCATGCCCATCATGGTGCGGCCGTGGAAGCCGCCGGCGAAGGCGATCACGCCCGGCCGGCCGGTGAAGGCGCGCGCCATCTTGACGGCGTTCTCGACGGCCTCGGCGCCGGTGGTGAAGAAGGCTGCCTTCTTGGCCTGGCTGCCCGGCGCGCGGGCGATGATCTTCTCGGCCAGCTCGACGTAGGACGCGTAGGGGACGATCTGGTAGGCGGTATGCGTGAAGCACTCGAGCTGCTCGGCGATCGCCTTGACCAGCTTCGGATGACGGTGGCCGGTGTTCATCACGGCAATGCCGGCGGCGAAGTCGATGAAGCGGCGGCCCTCGACGTCCCACAGCTCGGCGTTCTCGGCGCGCGCGGCGTAGAAATCGCACATCACGCCAACGCCACGCGGCGTGGCGGCGTTCTTGCGGGCTTGCAGGTCGGCATTCTTCACGGGGATCTCCTTCCAGTCGGTCGATTCGGTTCGGTCAAGCGATGAGGGCCGCGGGAGCGCGGCCGATGGAGACGACTATAATCAGATTTGGCTCTGAAAATCAGAGCCATTCCTGTAAATATCTAGGAGCCAATTTTGAGGGCGAGCGTTTTGTCGGATTGGCTGGCGCAGCGGCTGGTGCGCGGCGGCGGCGCGCAGCCGGTCTATCGGCAACTGCATCGGCTGCTGCAGCAGGCGATCCTGTCGCGGGAGTTGCCGGCCGGCACGCGCGTGCCCTCGTCGCGGCTGCTCGCCACCGAGCTGGGGATCGCGCGCAATACGGTCACCCAGGTCTACGAGCAACTGGTGCTGGAGGGTTACGTGAGCTCGGCGACCGGGCGCGGCACCTTCGTGGCCGATACCTCGCCCGACGAGATCGTCGGGGCGGCCGAGCGCGATGGGGTCGAGGGGGGCGGCCGGGGCGCGGCGGCCGACGCAGGCTGGCCGGGCGAGGCGGCGAGGACGGCGCCGGCCGGCGCGCCCGAGC